>JALYIB010000253.1 GCA_030775965.1 Acidobacteriota bacterium
GCCGGGGGCTGGGGCTCTTGCCCTGGGCCGTGTACGTCACGAGCGTTTGGGTGTTTCTGCGACTGGCGCGGCGCGCGTTCCAGCGCGGGATCTGGCGCCTGCGCAACCGTCTGCTGGCCGCGTATCTGTTCATGGCGGTGGTGCCCATCTTGTTGATCGCCACGCTGGCCCTGGTGGGGATACGCATGGTGTCCAGCCAGTTGGCCGTCTATTTAGTGACCAGCGAACTCGACCGCCGCATTGACGGTCTTCAAGTGCTGGGCCAAAGCGTCGCGGACCAGAGCCCGGCAGAGCGCAGGATTGATCCAAACCACCTCAAACGTTATCCCGGCATCTCCATACTGTTGCGGGAGGCGGGTCACGAAACGCGCTACCCGGCCGGCGCGCGGATTCCCACGCCGCTCGAAGGTTGGAAGACCACGCAGGGCGTGATGCTGCGCGACCGCGATTTCTATTTGTGGAGTTACCAAAAGACCGCTGCGGGTGACATTACCGTTACCGCGCCCATGACGCAAGATTATTTGAGCGGATTGGTCCCCCACATCGGACAAGTGGGATTCGGCACCTTGCTGGGGAACTCGGCACAGCTGCTTTCACAAGCACCTCCGGGAACGGTACCCGTCAGCCGCGTCCCGGGGCCCTTTATTTTTCTGGACCCCGAAGTGCGCTGGTTCGCGGCCGTGCCCGCCTTTGACTGGGAACATCCCGGCAATGCCTCGACGCGCCTCATCATAGCCGTGCGCTCGCGGGCTACGGCCCTGGCCGCCGCCATGTACGATCCCGATGCGGACCAGGCGCAGGCGGTGCAGTTGGTAATTTTGGCATTGCTGGTGAGTTTGTTCGTGATCGTGGAACTGGTTGCCTTCATCATTGGCGTGCGTCTCACGCGCTCCATGACAGGCGCGGTGCATCGTCTGTATGAAGGGACGCAACGCGCCGCGGCCGGCGATTTCTCGCGGCGCATCGAAGTGAACGGGCACGATCAGCTTGCCGAGCTCAGCCTATCCTTCAACCGCATGACCCAAAGCATCCAACATCTGCTTACGGTGGCCAAGGAGAAAGAGCGCTTGCAATCGGAGATGGACATCGCCAGTGAGGTGCAGAACCGGTTGTATCCGCGAACCGCTTTGCACACGGCTTCGTTGCGCGTGACCGGAGTTTGCCATCCGGCCAGGGTGGTTTCAGGAGACTATTTCGATTACGAGCCGTTGCCAGGATCCAGAATGATGCTGGCGATCGGCGACGTGGCCGGCAAGGGAATTTCGGCCGCGCTGTTGATGGCGTCCTTGCAAAGCTCGCTGCGCGCGCAGTTGGCGGAGGGCGCCGTGTCGACCTCGCAACTGGTGAGCCGGGTGAATCAGCAGTTGCACGCCTCGACGGCGCCGGAGAAATTCGCCACCTTATGCGCCGGCACCTTCGATGAGACGCTCGGCGTGTTCACCTACACCAATGCCGGGCACCTGCCGCCGTTGGTGGTTCGCAACGGAACCGTGGAACGCCTCGAGGTGAACGGGATGGTAGTGGGCGCGTTTCCCCTGACGAAATATAGCGAGAGCCAGGTGGAGCTGAAGTGCGGCGACCTGCTGGTGTTCTTCACTGACGGCATCACCGAGCCCGAAAACGCCTACGGCGAAATGTTCGGCGAAGACCGCTTGGCGGAGCTGATCTCCCGCCACGCCCACCTGAATGAGGACCAGATTATGGAGGCGGTTTGGAAGAGCGTGGGGGAATGGTCAGGGGATGGGGAACTGGCCGACGATAGGACGCTGCTATTGGCACGGAAACTTTGAATCTATTTGGCGCGGCCTGGCGCAGCCCAAAGCTGGCGTAGGGTAGGATACTATCGTGGGGCCGCAAAATCAAAATCCGCTGGATGAATTGCAGTCGCTCGATGAACAGGTTGGCCAGACTACTGAGTTGGCTGAGCTAAAGCCGATTTTCTTCCGGCTGGACGAACTGGCCAAAGCCCATCCAGGCGACTTTGAAGTCCAACTGGCGGTGACCGAGCTCAAGCAAAAAGTCGTGACGCGCGGCTCTGCCTTAAAGCAATTGGGTCAGATGATGCAGGGCGGCATGCCGGGGCCGGGAATCGGGACGACTACGGGTACTTTGATCGTATCCCCGCCGCCTCCGCCCACGCCCACTGAGACGCTCAAGACGTTTACCCAGCCTCCTCCACCCGCGGTCCCGCCCGCGTTTCAGGCCCCCCCAGCACCACCGCCCCCGCCGGCACGTCCGGCTCATGACGGAGCAACTTGGAAGCGTGCGCTGTTGTTGGGCGTGATTGCCGGGGCGCTGGTGTCGATCCTGGTGCTGGTGGTTCTGGTGAATCAGGCGCGCAAACGGAATCTGATCGCAAACGTCGCGGTGCAGTTGACAACCACTCCCGCGGGTGCGGCGATTCAAGTGAACGGGGAGGCGAAGTGCACCTCCAATTGTTCGCTGGCGCTGGCGCCGGGCGATTATCAAGTGACCGCGGCGTTGGACGGATATCAGCCGGCCGCCAGCGCCTTGAAAGTCACGGCGCGGCAACCTGCGTCCCTGAATCTCAATCTGCAAGCGCAGGCGCAGATGGTGCGGATTCTAACGGATCTGCCGCAGGGGCAAGTCAGTGTGGACGCTCAGCCCCCCGCGGATTTGCAGGATGGGCAGTTCGTCATCAATAATGTGCCGGCAGGCCAGCACCTCGTCAAGGTGACGTCGACGACGGGGGAGGCTTCGTTCACCCTTGAGGTTGCCGAGGGTAAGCTGCCGGCGATTGCGGGACCGGTGACGGTGCGCGACTTGATCGTGGTCCTGGTATCCAGCATGGGCGGGAAGGCGCGGGTGGTCACCAATAGTCCCGCCAAGCTCGCGCTCAACGGCCAGGCGCAGGGCGATGCGTCACCGTCCGGCGTTGACCTGACGGGCTTCCGGCCGGGGGTCAACGAAATCGCGGTGGGCGAGGGCAAAGATCTGCGCACGCTGGCGGAGAGTTTCGGTCCCGCGCCGGCGGTGACGGCGTTTTTAAAATCCGATGTGAACAGCGGGACGCTTATCATTTCTACGGCTGAGGATAATGTGCGCGTATTCCTGAATGGCAAGGAATATCCGCGGAAAACGCAGAAGGGACAGTTGCGCATCCCGACGCTCGGCCGTGTGAACGTGCGCGTGGCCCGGGACGGATTCGAAATCACGGGGGCGCAGACGGCCGACGTTAAGAAAGGCTCTGAGACCCGGCTCGAATTCAAGATGCAGCCCTTGCCGCAGGTGGCGATCCTGCAGATCCGTGAGGCGACGCCGGGGGCGGAAGTGCTGCTCGATCAGAAGCCGCTCGGCGCGGTCGGGGATGATGGGTCCTTCACCGCGAACAGCGTGCCGCCCGGCGAGCACACCATCGATTTGCGCAAGGATCAGTTCCTGCCCAAGCGGATGCAGCGGGTGTTCGCTGCGGGAAGAACCGTCGCGCTGCAGGGCGGGGAAGCGGTGCTGACGGCGGCGATCGGCACGCTACGGTTGACGCGCACGCCCGCCGATGCCTCCGTGGTCTACCGGCGTGCCGATGAAACGCAGGGTCACGAACTGAAAGGGAATCAGATGGACCTGCCTGCGGGGAACTACATCTTTACGGCGCGGGCCGCGGGCTACGTGGAGCGGACCGAGCGGGTACAGATCGGCGCGGGCGAGACGCATCCCTTGGAGCTGGCTCTCGCGAAAGTGCCGGCGGCCGCGCCTCCCGCTGCTCCCAAAAGCTTCGGCATGAGCGACTTTGAAGATCCCAATGCGTGGAGCAAGCAAGGCGATGTATGGAGCCACAAGGGCGGCGGCGTGATCCCCTACAAATTGCCTGCCAACGGAACCTTCACTTTTACCGTGCGCCTGCTGCACGGCGGAAGTTTGTTCCGCGGCGGACGCATTCGCTGGGCGGTGCAGTATATGGACGCCAAGAATTACGATCTGTTCGAGCTGGATCGCAAGGCGCTTGCCTCCAAGGTGATCGAAGGCGGCAAGCCCTATGACCGCGGGAAATTCGAACACGGCTTGAACGAAAAAGAGATGTCGTACACGGTCCAGGTGGACGTGTCTCCAGGACAATTGGTGCACCGTATTCAGAGCGGTGAAAACTGGCTGGTGTTGGATACCTGGAAGGAACCCGGGCGGAAATTCAACGAAGGCAGATTCGCCTTTCTGGTACAAGGGGGCGATGAGATTGGCCTGTCTGACTTCAAGTTCGTGCCGCGGTAAAACGCTGCGCTGATCACCATGCGCCCCCAGCGCCACTCACGCGTACCGCCGGCAATGCGCAGAGCCCCGCCATCGCCGATGAGGCCGCTTCGCGAAATTCCTCGTAACGGCGGGCGGTATGATGTTTTCATGGCGAGTGAGGCGCTCCTGGGGGGATCGATCGGTGCGCTCGCGGCGGGCGGCTTCCTGGCCTATGCCGTGCGCGGCCGCTCCGCTAGCGTTTTCGGACCGTCGGTGTATCACGGCCATCGCTCACGCGCCGCGGTCGCGCTCACTTTCGACGATGGGCCTAGCGAATCGACGCCGGCGCTGCTGCGAATTCTCGATCGCCACCAGGTTCCCGCCACTTTTTTCATGTGCGGACAGAACGTCCAGCGTCTGCCCGCGGTGGCGCGGAGCGTGGCCCGCGCCGGGCATGAAATCGGCAATCATAGTGACTCCCATCCGCGCTTGGATTTTTGTTCGCGCGATTTTATCTATCGCGAATTGGCTGCGGCGCAGGATAAAATACTCCGCCACACCGGGGTGACTCCCAAGTTATTCCGGGCTCCTTTCGGAGTCCGCTGGTTTGGACTGAGAAGCGCGCAACAGCGGCTGGGGCTGCTGGGAGTGATGTGGGGTACCATCGGCAATGACTGGAAGTGGCCCGCGTCACGCGTCGCTCCGTGGTTGCTCAATCGCGCGCGCCCAGGCGATATTTTCTGCCTGCATGACGGGCGCGGAACCGATCCGTCGCCCAACATCGCTGCGACACTCGAAGCAGTGGACGCCATCATTCCCGTTCTGAAGGAGCGCGGGCTGCGGTTTGAAACCGTCAGTCAGATTCTATGTCCGACCAGCTGACGGCGAGCGTGATGGAAGTGATCGCGAAAACCCAACATCTGCCGCCGGAAACCATTACCATCGACAAGACCTTCGCGGAGTTGAAAATCGATTCGCTGGACGGAATGAACATTCTGTTTGCCCTTGAAAGCGCGTTCGATATTGCGATTCCCGACGACCAGGCGGCGGCCATTAAATCCGTGCGCCAGATGGTCGAGGGCATTCAAAAGCTGGTGGCTGCGAAAGAAGCTGCTCATCTGGGATGACGCGCCGCGTCGCAGTGACAGGCATCGGCGTCATGGCGGCTCCGGGGGCGACGCGTGCGGCGTTTTGGGAAGCGCTGCGGGCGGGGCGGAGCGCGATCCGGCCGATGACGCTGGTGCCCCAGGGATCGCTACGGTTTGCGAACGCGGCCGAGGTAGCCGGCTACCGGGCGTCCGATTATATGGAGGAGAAGCAGGCCGATCTGCTCGATCGCTTCGCGCAATTCGCATTGATCGCCGCGCGCGAGGCGGTGACGGAGTCGGGATTCGCGGTCACTGCCGAGCTGGGGGCGCGCATGGCCGTGGTCACCGGCACGTCGACGGGCGGGCAGACCAGCCAGGACCGCGAGTTCCATAGCCTCTATGCCCAGGGTGTTTCGCGCATTCATCCTTTGACGATTCCGCGCACCATGGCGAACGCGGGGACCAGCTGCATTGCGCGCGAGTACGGAATTGGCGGCCCGTGCTACACGGTGTCGACGGCATGCGCTTCGGCCACCCACGCCATCGGACAAGCTTACTGGATGGTACGCAACGGAGTGGTGGACGCGGCCCTCGCGGGTGGATCGGAAGCGCCGTTTTCGCTGGGGTTCTTGAAGGCGTGGGAGGCCATGCGCATTGTGGCGCCCGATACCTGCCGTCCCTTTTCGCGCGATCGTAAAGGACTGATCCTGGGTGAGGGTGCGGCTATGTTGCTTCTTGAGCCGCTGGAGGCGGCGCGGGCGCGTGGCGCGAAGATCTGGGGCGAGATTGCGGGCTTCGGCATGTCTTCGGACGCCTACCATTTGACCCAGCCGCTAGCGGACGGAGCGGCGCGGGCCATGCGCGGCGCACTTCTGGACGCGGGGATTGAGCCGCAAGCGATTGGCTATATCAACGCTCACGGGACGGGCACGCAGGTGAATGA
>JALYIB010000254.1 GCA_030775965.1 Acidobacteriota bacterium
GATCGGGGGCGTCCATACTTACTCAATTCTACGACGGCCCAGCCGCCGAATGGTTTGCACCCTACTGCATCACGATTCCCCGCCCCGCGCAACTGCACGCGCCCAATCGTGTCCCCTGCATCCACCGATTAGCTGCCACAAAATCCCTCGTCTTACTGGCGCCTGAAAATCTGCACGCTGCTATATTCCGCTCCCCGAACCCAAAAGATCTAGATGAAAACGGAAGTAACCACGCCGGAGATGGAAGGCCGGATCGGAAGGCACGGCAGAAGGCGGGTTACTTCCTGACTCATTGCCCGCTCTCGCTTGCACGGGCATAAATCGCACGTTGAGATGGTTCCCAATCCAAGATTTTCACTTGCACTGCGGAAGGCTCGAGCACGGCGCCGGGCAATAATGTATCTGTACGGAATCGGAGCGTCACAGGCTTGCCAGGTTGAAGCTGCACGGGAAACTGGAACTCCGAATCGTACTGTGGGAATGAAATCGTCAAATTTCTCGGACTTCCCTCTATGGTCGCCAGATACCGTGGGGTCTTACCCAGCAGCGGCAGCCATGCCCACCGATTGGAAACCCGGTAGTAAACTCGTACGACGCCGATGCGGTCCTCCGGTCCCTCCACCGTGGGAAGCACCGCAGAATGCGTTTGTTCGTTGAATTTGACGGTCTGAAACCCACCGGCAGGCGCCCGCCAAACCTGATCGGTTCGTTGCCAAATCATGGCATGGCTGACTGTTTTGAGCGGAGTGTAGTTGTTCAACACATCCTCAAAAAACTCCCATCTCTCATCTTGTTGCCATTCCTGGAAATCAAAGCTCTGAGTCCTGGTTTGGACGAATTCGGGCTGGGTCTTCTCGAAGGTGGCGACGTAGTGGCGCCACCGCTCTGGACCCACCGCGTGGATGATATAGTCTTCGGCTGGATGAAAAATTCCATAATGCCATTCCAGCAGGGTTGAATAGACTGACCACAATGACACGGTGGGTCTCTTGCGGTTAGCGTCGATCAGCTGGGTGGCATCCGTCATAAAGGAATCCCAGTGGCTGTCTAGGAATCGACTGTAGGAGTTAGATCCAGATCGAATATGCCGAACCAAGCCGACCGCCAAAACCGTGGAGTTGTAGCAAAGGGCAGCGGAGGCAATGGTACACACCGCGACAAAGGCAAAACCCGCGACGGCTGGCCATCCCTGCCAACGGGCTAGAGTCCAACGAAGCGACAACCGGGGCCCACCCGTATTTGCAAGGATGAGAAGGCCGGTTAACACCATTGTGCGAACCAGGGGAAACGCGTAGTGCCTGCTCAGTATTCCAAGCAGCGGTACACCCGTCACAACTCCGTAAAATACCATCAGGATCGCTAAGGCTTGCCAATCCCGCCCAAGACGCAAGGGGCAGTTCCAGGACTTGACCAGGAAACATACCAGCACTATCAAGGCAAAACAGGTGGGCAGGAAGCATAAGATGACATGATGATCGGAAACCAGCTCACTCCAAGCACCAAAATACGGCAACGGGGGACTACCGAAGAACCAGAACTGATCGGCAGGTAACTCCACCAAGTTATAGTGAATTACTTTCAGGCTTCCGGCCACTCCACAAAGCAGCAAGAGCAGCAGCGCACCTGTCATAGCCGCCGCGACTAACGCGATCATCGTGAACATGAGGCTGGCCCGACCCCTTTGACCCAATGTCCGTACCTGGTGGAAGTCCTGCATCACATTGACGACGCACACAAATGCCAGAGCGAGGGCAAGGCTGATGCCGTGTTCGGTGCCGCACACGAAGCCCGCCCCTACAAACACGCCGGTCAGGGCCGCCTTGAGCCAATGTCGAACGGGGAGCTGAAGCGCCACGAAAGCGAAAATCGGCATGGTTGACCGCAATGAGATCAGGCTGTGTCCAGGTGCTGCAGCCATGGGGAAAAATACCTCGATAACAAGGACCGAGACTGCCGCACCCATCCATACCCAGGGCTTGCGCCTGCACGTGATCCAAGCAAAAGCGCCAAGGGATAGAACGAATAGCACGAACGACGTTAACTGCCGCGAAAACTCGGAGGCGATCAGTGTCTTTCCTCCAAATAGTGCGAAAAGCGGATAATTAAGGTAGGGTACGCCAATCCCATGGAAGAATACGAAATCCCGGCCGCCCACTTGACCAGCCGCGATCCGGCGTAGTGGGTCGAAAATTTGAAACGGTCCGTTGTCAGGAAACCCATCAAACCAGAGGGAAAGTTTGGCAGCCTGAACAAGATAGAAAAGAGCCCAGGCAGCAAGAAACACCTGCGCTGACAGCATTCCCCAGCGTTCTAGGCGAGCACTCGTCGTGGTCCCAAAAATCGCCTCAGAACCATCTCTGGCTTCGGGAATAACAGGCTGGTCCTTCACGGTCGTTGTGCTCTCCCAGAGGAGATTGGCTCGTAGCACCGGTCAAAGGCACGCGTACTTTGGCTGCGCATACACTTACCCACACCCTCAACCGCCGCAAGTTTCAGGTGCATCTGCCACAAACTCAGTATGCTGGAAAACGGCAATAGAGTCCAGTATCGCGCGGCCTCCAAACGAGCGTTTGGACCTAGTACTAGTTCTCGCAGTTCCCTTCTGCATCCGCATACTTTTGATTGGCTTCGGTATAAACGCTTTGAGGGCCTTCACGCGCTAAAGGTACAGAAACGGGACTGGTTCGGCATAGACGGAACGCTGGCGCTGATTTCGCAACGAGTAACCGCCGCCCCAGTCACTTTTACAAACCCCGGGATTACTTACCTTAGGTCACGCGAACTTCTTACCGAAACGGGCTCTGTATCCTGCCATCTTAAACAAAATTTCTGTTGGAAGGTGGTAAATCGCGTGCACTCGGTACGCGAGCAAGATGTCTGTCACGCGAGCCCACCTGCCGAAGATGGGCTCAATTGAGTTGCTAGCTATTTGCTGTATTTTCCTAGGGCATTTCCCCCCTACATCTTTGGCAATTTGAAGCCGATCAGTTACTTGGATGGCCCTCATAACCAAGGCTCACCAGTAGCTGTGTGGGTGTAAGCAGTTAGGAGTGTAGCTCCAGTGCGGGGAATGAATGCCATCGGCCGAACGATTCGAGCTTGTAGGTCTGAAAGTCAGAGAGGCGCCCAATATGACATCTCGTGGAGTTGAATTCGCTCGCGGTAATCGGAACTCATCGAGGTGGTGCATTACCGCTATCTATGCGGGGGTGTTGGCTGCGACGACTTTGGTTTTCGCTTCATGCGCAAAAGCACAAACCGGTGTCAGTGTGACTAACTTTGGTGCGATCGCAGATGCGATTATGAGAACGGACGGGGCAACAACCGCCGGCTCTCCCGTTCTTACTTCCGCATCTGGATCCTTTGCCTCCTCCGACGTTGGCAAATACATTCAGGTGATTGGCGCTGGTCCCGGTGGAACGTCCCGTTCGGATGGAGCAATGGCTTTGGGGTCCGCGGTTCTCAGCTCCCCATCCGGCACTTTCGCTTCTACGGACGTTGGGCGCGGTATTATCGTCATCGGCGCTGGGGCTGGTGGGGGAAATTTAGTTACCACCATTGCGAAGTACGTCTCTCCGAATAACGTCGGGCTTAATGCAGCGGCGGGTAGCGTGGTGGCCAGCGCGACCTACTATTACGGGGCGATGACTTTAGAAGGCGCCATCCAGAGTGTCCAGAACAGCACCACGGTTATATTAAGCACTCCGGCTTTCGCGACAATCACCGGCGCAACCTATGCCTACGGCACCGACAACCATTCTGCCTTCCAAACAGCCGTAGACACGGTAGGAAAAGCCGGCGGTGGAACGGTAAGCGTCCCCCAGCCGGCCACTTGTCCAAGCGGGGCAGTTTGCGGCTATGTAATCAAGACAACCGACCAGATGACCTCACATGCTCCAGGGTCGGTAAAAATCCGCTACAACAACGTCTCGCTGATAGGTGATGCGCCACAAACCAACCTGTTTTGCAGAGGCGCTTGGGCGACCTACTTCAACAGCGCCAAGTTCCCCGGTCAAGTCGGAACAATCCGCGGATTTTGTATCGCCATCGGCGACGATGGGGGACCTCTCGGCATCGCGGGGGAAGCGCTTTCCAATGTGACCGTGGCCAACTTTCATCTCTATGGGATGACGAACGGGAATACCTATAGCTACAGCTATAGTCCGACGGATCCGCCGCTTACCACCACTGGCGATGGATGGGATGAAACTCACAAAGCAATCTACCTGTGGGAGAACAGCGCGTCCACAAATATCACAATCGATTCAGTCATTATTCAAGACTTCAAAGGAGAAAACATCTATTCCGGCGGCTCGATCATGACGGGGATCGTGATTAAAAACTCCACGATGACCAATTTCAATGGAGATGGGATCTCGATGTTGGCGGCCGATCTGCAAGTTATCAACAACGTCATCTCTAACGGCTCGAACGCCGGAATTGAAAATTCCACGGTGGGCGCGGGCGGTGCCGCGCTGGTCCATCAGCTCTATCAATCGAATACCATTTCGAACATGCCCCGAGAGGCCTTAACCATCGTTGGCGTAGATTCGACAATTGCCAGTGGCGCGATACAAATTATTAACAATACGTTTGACACGATCGCGCAGTATGATCCGAGCGGCGCCCAATCCGCAATCTACATCGCGGCGCAAGCAGGCGGGAATAATATTGCGCCACAGAACGTTACCATAAGCGGCAACACCTGTCATGATTGCTTGTCGTTTGGAGTTTTACAGACGAGTGGAACCACTCAGGTATCCGGAAATACGTTTATCGTTGATAAATTTCCCGCCTCGAACTTCCTGAGTTTCACATTTCCAATGACCGATGTGACGATTGCCAACAACGTGGGCTATGCGACTTCAGGTGCTCCCCCGTTATCGAGCGTGTATAACATCGATCCCGGGTACGTAGCGGGTAACTTCCAGTGGAATCATGTGATACTTCAAAACAATACATGGACGTTTCCCGGGACTCCTAACTACACCTTCGTGACGACCTCAGGGCCGGGTTGGGGACTGGTAACCGCGAAGAACTTGACTTGGAAGGGAGATTATTGCCAAGGCTGCACTTATTCGGATGTGAACCACGGGGTGGTAAACGTCGGGCCTGACACTCTAATCGAGCCGTACGGGCCGGTGGTCCGCATTGCTGGCAATACGGGACCCGTAACGGTAAGCGTCGACGCCAGCAAGGAGGAGGACGGCGCTCAGATACAGATCGTAAATGGGGGTGCCAGCCCGGTTACATTTGCATCCGATTCCAACTTGAGCCTCTCGGCGCCCATTACTCTCCCTGGTGGTGTCAACAGTTCGGTAACGTTCGTCTACAGCGCTGCAATCGGGAAATTCACCACGAACTCGCCGATTACCGTCTCAGTGGCCCCCCCGGCCGGCGGCCTCTCGGCGGGACAGACGCTGCAACTCACCGCAACGGTTACGGGAACGACAAATCAGCAAGTGACTTGGACCTTGACGCCGGCAGGTGTGGGATCTCTGTCCAGTTCGGGGCTTTACACCGCACCCTCCACCATAACCACACAACAAGTTGTGACGGCTACTGCCACCAGCACGGTGGACGCAACCAAGTCCTCCAGCGTAAACATTACACTGAATCCGTCGATCGCGGTTGCGATCAGTCCTTCTAGCGCCACGTTAACCGCAAGTCAAACTTTGCAGTTTTCGGCCAGCGTTACGGGAACCACCAACCAGCAAGTTACATGGAGCTTGTCCGGTCCAGGCAACCTCATGCCGTCCGGACTCTACACAGCCCCCAGCAGCGTGACTACCCAGGCGACTGCCACATTGACGGCTACCAATGCGGCGGATCTAACCAAGTCAGCCAGCGTCAACATCACACTCAATGCTCCGGCGGTATCCGCTAATGGATACGCCTACAAGCGGACGATCACAATTGCGCATAGCCAGGTATCGGGCACGAATCAAAGCAACTTCCCGGTCCTTTTCACCGGGGTCTATCCTTATCTCGCCGACGTTGCGGGTGGCGGCCACGTTCAGAGTCCCAACGGGTACGACATCATTTTCACCTCGGACAGTGGTGGATCACAACCCCTCAGTTGGGAATTAGAGAGCTACAATCCCGCGACCGGAGCGGCGACATTCTGGGTCCGGGTGCCGACTTTATCTTCGACAGTGGATACTACGATATACCAGTTCTATGGCAACCCGTCTGTAACCACATTCCAGGGCAACCCGACCGGCACGTGGGACAGCAGCTATCAAGGAGTGTGGCATCTGCCGAATGGAACGGCGCTGAGTGCGGGGGATTCGACGGCACATGCCAACAATGGAGTTATCAGCAATGCCAGCGCGGCGGCGGGCGAGATCGGCGGAGCTGCGAGGTTTAACGGCAGCAATGCATCGGTGGATCTGGGGAATAGAACGGGGCTGCACATCACTGGACCGATCACGGCGGAAGCTTGGATTAATGTCACGGCATGGCCGGCCAACGGTTACCCGGCCGGACTACTGGGCATGGGTTATAACTATTCTTCCAACTGGACCGGGTGGATGCTGGAAACCAGCACTGACAACAGCGGGACACATTACTTGAACTGGTTCAGCAACAACGGGGCTACGCACGGAGTCGTAACCGCTGTTCCATCGCTCGCAACGGGAACCTGGCATCATCTGGCGGGCACCTTTGACGGTTCCACCTGGAAGATGTATGTGGACGGTGTGGCGAATGGGACCAGCGCGGATGCAACCGCGCCGGTCAACAATAGCGATGACATCGTGGCTGGCGGTCTGTCGACCAACGGATATGGGGCTATCTTTCCGTTCAAAGGATTATTGGATGAGCTGCGGGTCTCCAATGCCGCACGCTCCGCGGATTGGATCGCCACCGAATACAACAACCAGAGTAGCCCGTCGACGTTTTACGCGATTGGATCTGAGCAGATCACAACTCCGCCATCGCTTGCGGTTGCGATAAGTCCCTCAGTTGGGACACTAACCGCTAATCAATCCTTGCAGCTTTCTGCTAGCGTTACCGGAAGCACCAATCAACAAGTCATCTGGAGTTTGTCCGGCCCAGGCACTCTCTCTACCTCGGGACTCTATACCGCTCCTGCCAGCGTGACCGCTCAGACTACCGCGAAGGTGACGGCTACCAGTGCGGCGGACTCTACCACATCCGCGAGTGTCAACATTACACTGAATCCGGCGATCGCGATTGTCATCAGTCCCGCTATCGCGACACTGACAGCAAATCAACCTTTACAGTTTTCAGCATCGGTTACAGGAATCACCAATCAGCAGGTCACCTGGAGTTTGTCCGGCCCGGGCACTCTCTTGGCGTCGGGACTCTATACCGCTCCCGGCAGCGTGGCCAGCCCGACCACAGCGACGGTGACGGCAACCAGCGCGGCGGATCTCACCAAATCCGCCAGCATCAGCGTGACACTTACCCCGACTGTGTCAACCGCCTCCTGTGGCGCGCCCCAGACCAACGCATGGACCGGGTGTTACTATCAGGATGCTTCGTTTAGCAATCTGGCTTTCACCAGAATTGATCCATACGCCCAATTCAATTGGGCCTCTGCCACCCCAGGTCCCGGCGTGGGACCTGGCCCTTTCTCGGTACGGTGGCAAGGATCCTTCACTGGGTTTCAAAGCAGCTGGTATCTTTTCACAATCAGCACGTCCGGCCAAGTAAAACTCTATATTGACAACCAACTCGTCTTGGATTCGTCCACCAGCACTTCGCAGTCGCCGTCTGTTACTTGGCATGCCATGACGTCCGGCACGCACTTAATCGAGTTGGATTATGTTCACACCGCTGGGCCAGCTTCGGCCATCCTGAGCTTCGCGACGCCCTAACGCTGATTAAAGTTAGGACTCAAGGCGATTGCTCCCCCGCACGGCTGAAGCCGTTAGTCAACGGGTTCGCCCCGGTGGCCGCACTTGCTGGACCGTATTGATTTCACTCTGGTCGAGACTTAGCTCCATAAAATTGATCGGCACTAATAGCCACTAGCATGTTGTCAGGAGAGTTTTTCCAGCACAAGTCAGTACTGGCTAGTGTTAGTAACACGTCAAGATGTCCGGTTTCGAACTTCTTTACCGGCCCTGAACGCGTCAAGCGTTCTGCCCCGGGGCCGGCGCTTTGCCCGAGCCGTAGCGTAGCGAAGGCGGCGGTGCTAAATGGACAGATAGGAATAAGCATGCTATGATCCACTTAAATCTGTGGTGCTTGCTCACCCTACCAGGACGAGGCAACTTTGGACCGCGTCGAGAGTTCCATAGGCCCCGCAGAGTAAATGTTCGAGCCGGCCCGACGCGGAAGTACGATTTCAGCCTGCAAATGTTTTGGATTTTCCCTCGGCTTTTAGTGCTACCTGCGGCAGTCGCGATACTCCTGCATAGCCCCTTGCTCGCCGATTCTACGAAAACAACTGTCCTATCATTTACGGCGTCCCCCACTTCGATGGAATTGGGAGCCGTAGCCCACTTGTCATGGTCTGTGATCGGCGCGATCGATGTTGCGATCGATCAGGGAGTGGGGCAGGTGAAAGGAGGCGCCTCATCAATCTATGTGAGTCCGGCACAGACGACCACTTACACATTGACCGCTGTTTCCGGTTCCACCAAAGTGAGTCAGCAGGTGACCGTCACAGTGGTCGCATCTGCTCCCAATCCCCCCGCGACCGGATCAGTTTTCTACGTCAGTCCCTCCGGCAATGACGGGCAGGATGGGCGTTCGCCCTCGACCGCTTGGCGAACCG
>JALYIB010000255.1 GCA_030775965.1 Acidobacteriota bacterium
AGAACATGTGACAGAGCGCGTCCTGATGCGTCACAAATCCGCCATGGTAGCGGAAGAAATAAGTATCAACCTGGAAATTTGGCGCGAGGTCCCGCTTAAAGCTTCCCGCGCCATTGTCAGCCGCGCCCTCCGTCATTAAGTCATGGGACAACGAAACCGTGATGCCGCTCTTCACCAAGCTGGCCGCCTGCTTTCGCTTGGCGTCGGTGATGAGGTTCATGGTGCCGAGCATATCGTCCTTACCCCAGCGTCCCCAGTTATTGTTTTCTTTGAAGATGCGCGCAAACTCCGCCGCCGATATTTCGGGCTTGGCTGCCGCGGGTTTCTCCTGCGCACGTAGGCCGGGTCGCGCCATCACCAGGCAAAGTCCAGCCACCGCGACCACCGATAAGCTAGCGAAAAAGTTCCTCTTCATGTAGCTCCCTCCCTAAGGTTTAGCCGGGACGCAGCGCCCTAATTTCACGCCGGGTAGACCGCTTTGTTTACCCGGACGCCGCGGTTCACGCCGCGTCTGGGCCATTCTTGGCTTCCAAACTCTTTGCAGTATACGCCAAGTAGTTTCGTTTGAGAACACGCTTTTGCCGCGCACCACCGGAAACTTTTACCAGCACCATGAAAAAGTGATCGGCGCCCCTGCCGGCAGGAGCTAAAGGGATTGACCGTCTACGCGTCGCTCAGGCGACTATCGAGGGGATGCCGATTGTGACGGCCGATCCGGAGTTCCGGCGCTACGCCATCAAGGCTCTCTGGTAGGTCAGCCTTCATCAGTTTTACGCCCTGGTGTACACTGAAGGTGTCAGTGGAGGTGGGTCTTCTCGAGTAGCCTGCTCCGTACCACAGGCGACTGGCTGTCTACGCCGGATTGTTTGCTCCGCGCCGCGGGGAGGGGATTTCGCGGCCTTGCTGAGCTGGCGTTCCCCCTGGTTTTTCCCGATGAGTGCCGCGTTTGCGGCGAAGTTCTGCGTTGCATCTCGCGGGTTCCGGTATGCGGGCGGTGCCTGAGCGATCCGCAGCCGCTCGCGGCTGAGTTTTTCTGCATCGCCTGCCGCACGCCCTTCCTCAATCACTTTCCTTTGGATGAAAACGGCCGCTGTCCGCTGTGCCGGCTGGGGCTCACCGGGTTCGACGCGGTGTATTCCTACGGTTCGTATGAAGGCTCGCTGCGGAAGCTGATTCATCTGTTCAAATACGACAAGATTTATCCCTTGGCGCGGCCGCTGGCGGGATTTCTGGCGCGGGCGTTGCCTCGGGAGGAGCGCTTCGATGCGATCATACCGATGCCGCTGCATTGGCGGCGGCGCTGGGAACGCGGATTCAATCAATCCGAGATGCTGGCGCAGGAGATCTCGAAGAAGTGGCATGTGCCGCTGCGCCGGGCGGTCCGGCGCGTGAAGGCGACCGCGCCGCAGGCGGGATTGACCAATGCTAAAAGGCGGGTGAATGTCAGCGGCGCGTTCGCTGTTAAAGGAAATACGCGATTCGACGGCGCGCGCGTACTGCTGGTGGACGATGTGTTGACCACCGGCTCGACCGCGGCGGCGTGCGCGCGGGTGTTGAAGCGGGCCGGGGCGGCGCACGTGGCGCTGCTGGCGCTGGCGCGAACCGACCGGCGGCTGGCGCTTTCAAGTTTCGAGATGACCATGAATGCGGAAGCAGGGGGCACAACGTGATTGCAAACCATCACCAGGAACGCTTGCATCGACCGGTCCTGGTATTGAACTCGAGTTACGAACCGATCAACGTGTGCGCGGCGCGGCGCGCGCTAGTGCTGGTGCTAAAGGGGGTGGCGTCGACAGAAGAACAGTCGAGCTCGCACGTGCATTCGGCGCGGCAGGCGGTGCCGGTGCCGAGCGTCATTCGCTTGCTCGAATACCGGCGCATTCCCATGCAGGCACGGTCGCTGTCGCGCAAGAACATCTTGATGCGCGATCGCTATACGTGTCAGTACTGCCACAAGACTTTCAATACGAATGAGCTGACGCTCGACCATGTGATCCCGCGGTCGCGCGCCGGCGAGACGACCTGGGAGAATCTGGTGGCGTGCTGCCACGCTTGTAATAACCGCAAGGGGAGCCGCACGCCGGACGAGGCGGGGATGCGTTTGGCGCGTACGCCGCGGCCGTTTAGTTTGCACACCAGCCGGCACTTGATGCGGCTGTTGGGCAAGAGTGATGATCAGTGGCGGAAGTATTTGTTCTATTGATTGGGCACCAGCGCGATGGCCGCGGGCAATTTAGAGCAAATGATCGCAGAACGACGACTAACCCTAATTTCTAATTCCGGTGCATTGCAGGAGATCATAGTCCGGATAGGAACGCCGGCGCGTGCGCCGGGCCACGCGGAGTTCGCGTGCGAATACCAAATTGTGGGGCTTGGCGAAGGTAGCGTGAGGTGTATCTATGGAGTGGACGCGTTCCAATCCCTTCAACTCACGATGCGATTTATATCTACCATGCTGAATCACTACCGGCAGGAATCCGAGGGACGTCTTTATTGGCTGGAGCCGGGCGACGACATGGGATTCGTCGAAGTTGAACGGAGCCCTATTTCCGGCAAGTAAATACCAACGCCGGCGGCAGATTCAGAATCACTCGGCCTACGCTCACGTGCGCGAAAAATCTGCGAAGGAAGCGCGCTTCGTTGAAACCGCCTAGCTTGAGTTTTGCGATCTCGAAGTGGCCGGCGTATTGATATTGCGTCATGATGCCGTGGGAGGCCAGGCAGGCTTCGATCTGGCGCATGATGATCGTGCGGGCGCGGTGTTCCATTCCGGTTAATCCTAACGACGACACTACGGCGTCCACGGGGCCCTCCGAGTGCGGCCCTATTAACGAAAGCACGTCTGCGGCGCTGCCGTGCAGGGGGATCAGGCGGGGATCGCTGCAGGTAGCGTTTAGGTGATCAATGAAGATGGGGTTGATGTCGATGGCGAAGAGTTTCGCGTCGGGGCGAAGGCGCTTTAGGATTTCATTGGTCACGGCGCCGGTGCCGGGGCCTAGTTCGACTACGGTGCGGGCGCGGCGAAAATCGATGGGACGCGTCAGGGCGTTCGCTAAGTAACGCGAACTGGGAAACATCGATGCGGTGGGCCCTAGGGAACGCATCGACTCCTGGAAAAATAATCGATAGGCGTTGGGAATGTCCGAATTCGATCCGCGCGCGGCGTGGCCGGAGCGGCGATTCATGTGTTCGTAATGGGTCAGGACCCGGTGCTTCATGCTGGCAAAATTCAGCTCGTTCAAGATGGCCTCTTTCGGTCTTGGCGCTTTCGATTCTTACAACGATTCGCTGCCTACCAGTGCGTCTGCTGCCCGTTCCGGCGCGCGCTCTGGGCCGCCGCCGGTTTGCTCGGGGATTTCGATGCCGGTGCTGGTGCCTTCTCCCAAGCGGCTATCGATCCACATTTTATAATCATCGCCGAATAAAACCTTCAGGCGCTCATTCACGTTGCTAACACCAATGCCTTGCTCGAACAAGCGCGCCAGTTTTTCTTCCGGGATGCCGACACCGTCGTCTTCCACTATGATTTGCAGGCGGCCATCGATCAGACGGCTGCGCACGCGGATGGTGCCACCGTCGATCTTGCTGGATAGCCCGTGGCGGATGCTGTTTTCGACCAGCGGCTGGAGAAGCATACTAGGGACCAGCATATCCAAAGTCGCGGGGTCGATTTCCCGCACGAAGCACAGTTTGTCGCCGAAGCGCACCACTTCGATGGCCAGGTAGGCATCTATAAAAGATAGCTCTTCGCGGAGCGGCGTTAAGTTTTCCTGCTGGCGCAACAGGCGGCGAAGGATTTTCGAAAGCTTATAAACCACTTGGCGCGCCTGCTCGGGATTCTGACGAATTAGCGAGGCGACGGAGTTCAGCGTGTTAAACAAAAAGTGCGGATTGATCTGGCGGCTGAGCGCAGCCAAGCGGGCTTCGTTGAGACTCAGTTGCTGGAGTTCCAGTTTGCGCTCATAGCGTTTGCTGTTCCAGATTTTGATGGGCAGCATGACGGATAAAAGCGTCGTGGTGTAAACGGCTACCACCAGCCAGGGGCCTTCGCCGGCCCATTTTTCCTGGAGCGCGAAGACGCGGCCGGGGAAATGAGTGGCCATGGTTGCGCGCAGGAACTCAGCGAGCAGGATCATCATCACGCACGCCAGGCTGAAGGCGGCCGGGCGCAGATCGCGTTTGCGCAGCAGGCGGAAGAGCGCCTGATCGGGGAAGGTGAGTTTCCAGATGGCTTCTTTGTCGGGGCCGACGTCGCGGATCAGGCCGCCCAGCACGCCGGCGGCGGCGAACAGGACCATCGACATCAGTTCGCCGTTGAACATGGCGGGGATGGAAATGAGCACTCCGGCTAAGAGCCCGGTGACGTATCCGCCTAGCATGCCCATCACCAGGCTGCCTTCGAGTCCCAGGTCGACGGCTTGGTAGGAGCTGCCGGTGACCACGCGCGCAGCGACTCCGGAGGCGAAGATGGCGGCGCTTACCAGCGCCATCTGCACGCGATGCATCAGCGTGCGCTCCTCGCGCATCAGCATTTGGGTGAAGCGCGTGCTGCGCGTCAGCACGCTCGCGAGGGAGGCGGCGACGGCCAGTTTCACCATCAAGATCACTAGGTGCTGTTGGAGCATGCGCGGTCTTGGGCTCTGGCGATCATTATAATGGAGTGAGCCCCTTAGCACTGTGCCAGCCACCTTTGAACTCCGCAAAATTGCCGAAGCCGATTTGCCCAGCCGCTTTGGACACTTCCGAATTCTCGGATTCCAGGGTGTCGAAGGGGCCGAGTCCGAAGACGCCGTGGTGTTGCAGATGGGGGATATTTCAACGCCCGAGCCGGTGCTGGTGCGCATCCATTCGCAGTGCTTGACGGGCGATGTTTTCCAC
>JALYIB010000256.1 GCA_030775965.1 Acidobacteriota bacterium
GTCTTGAAGGCCGGCGAGAAGATGCCGGAGTACGCGGAGATCTAACATGCCCGTAAAAAGTTTCAGACCGACTACGCCGACACGCCGTTTCCAGACGGTTGTCTCGCGCGAAGAAATCACCAAGCAGAAGCCGGAAAAGAGCTTGGTCAAGGGCAAGCCGGCGACGGGTGGACGCAGCAGCACGGGGCGGATCTCTTCGCGTTTCCGTGGGGGCGGGCACAAAAAAGCCTACCGCGAGATCGATTTCAAGCGCGATAAGCATGGGATTGTCGCGGTGGTCGCGGCCATTGAATACGATCCGAATCGCAGCGCGCGTATTGCGCTGCTGCATTATGTGGATGGCGAGAAGCGCTACATTCTGGCTCCCGTGGGCCTCGAAGTTGGGCGTAAAGTCACTTCGGGACCGGAGGCGGATATTCTGGTCGGCAATTCGTTGCTGCTCAAGAATATTCCGGCTGGCACCATCGTTCATAATATCGAACTGAAGCCGGGTAAGGGCGGGCAGATGGCGCGCTCGGCTGGAGCGCAGGCGCAGTTGGTTTCCAAAGAAGGCGGCATGGCGCTGCTGAAGTTGCCATCGGGCGAGATCCGCAAAGTGGTGCTCGAATGCGCGGCGACGATCGGGCAAGTAGGCAACGTCGAGCATGAAAACGTGAGTCTGGGCAAAGCCGGACGCAAGCGCTGGATGGGCAAGATGCCGCATAACCGCGGCGTCAGCATGAACCCGGTCGATCACCCGCACGGCGGCGGCGAGGGCAAAACCAGCGGCGGACGGCATCCGGTGACTCCGTGGGGCCAGCCTACGCGCGGCTTCAAGACCCGCAACAACAAGCGCACGGATAAGTGGATCGTGACGCGGAAGACGAAGAAGAGGTAGCCGAACAACATGGGACGCTCGTTAGCAAAAGGACCGTTCGTCGACGATCATCTGATGAAGAAGATGGAAGCGATGAACGTGAAGAGCGAGAAGAAAGTGGTGCGCACGTGGTCACGGCGCTCGACGATTCTGCCGGAGTTTATCGGCCACACGCTGGCTGTGCACAACGGCAAAAAGTTCATTCCGGTGTACATCACCGAAAACATGGTGGGTCACAAGCTGGGCGAGTTTTCGCCGACGCGGACGTTTAAGGGTCATGCGGCCAAGGCGGCTCCTGAAAAGACCGCGAAGCCGGCTTCGTAGAGGATAAATATGGAAGCGAGAGCGGAAGCCAGATATATTCGCACATCGCCGCAGAAGGCGCGGCTGGTGATTGATTTGATTCGCGGCCAGCGGGCCGGGGATGCGATCAATATTTTGCGCACCACCAACAAGCGCATTGCGCCGTCGGTGGAAAAAGTTTTGCGGTCGGCCATTGCGAACGCCGAGAATCGATCCACCGATGTGGACGTCGACAAGCTGCTGGTCACGGAATGCTATGTCAATGAAGGACCGCGCATGAAGCGCGTGCGTCCGGCGCCGATGGGGCGTGCCTACCGGTATCAGCGGAGAATGGCGCACATCGTGGTGATGGTGGGTGACGGGGCGGTGGCCGAGGGCGACGCTCGCAAGGCGCGCGCTAAAGCGGCACGGCGGGTTCCGGCGGCAGGGCTGGGGAATCAGACGGGTGGCAAGTTAAAAGCTGGCGAGAGCAAAGGAAAACGCGGCAAAAAAGCGCAGGCGGGCGGGAAGAAGGCGGGGGCTAAAAAATAGATGGGTCAGAAAACACATCCTTACGGGTTCCGGCTGGGCGTCACCAAGACCTGGCGGTCGCGGTGGTTCGCCAAGCAGGATTACGCGAAGCTGCTGCACGAAGATCTGGAACTGAAGGCGTCCCTGCGCGACCGCTTGAAGGCTGCGGGTGTTAGCTCGATTGAAGTAGATCGTCCCGGCAACAAGCTGCGTATTACGATTTCGACTTCGCGTCCCGGCATCATCATCGGGCGTAAGGGCGCGGAAATCGAGAAGCTGAAAAGCGATCTGGCGAAGAAGACCAATCGCGAAATTTTCATCGACATTCAGGAAGTGCACAAACCCGAGCTGGATGCGCAACTGGTGTCGGAATCGATTGCGCTGCAGCTCGAAAAGCGCGTGGCGTTCCGCCGTGCGATGCGTAAAGCGGTCGATTCGGCGCTGCGCTTCGGTTGCAAGGGAATTAAAGTTCGCGTGTCGGGGCGCTTGAACGGCGCTGAAATCGCGCGTACGGAATGGTATCTGCAAGGGCAGCTTCCGCTGCACACGCTGCGCGCGGATATCGATTACGGGTTTAGTGAAGCGCACACCACTTACGGCGTGATTGGCGTGAAGTGCTGGGTGTACAAGGGCGAGATTCTGCCGGGCGGTCCGCGTAAGGGTTTGCGCAACGAGCCCGAGCCGCGGCGCGCACCGCGTCCGGAACGGCGGGATCGGGATCGCGACAGGGATCGCGATCGTGGACCGAGGCCGGTTGCTCCGGCTGCCGAACACGGGGCTGTGCAAGGGGCGCCGGGCGAGCGGACAACCGCTCCGATTCTGCCGCCGATGGCCGCTCCGAATACGCCTAGTTGGAAGCAAGATAACAAGTCTGAAAACATCAAGCCTGAGGGCGGCGAGCCTGAAGGAGGCAAAGAGTAATCCATGTTGATGCCGAAGAAGGTCAAATACCGCAAGCAGCAGCGCGGTCGCATGGCTGGAAAGGCCTGGCGCGGATCCTCGCTCGCTTTCGGCGATTTCGGTCTGAAAGTGATGGAGTGCGGCTGGATCACCGATCGCCAGATTGAAGCGGCTCGCGTGGCCATGACGCGTTCGATCAAGCGCGGCGGGAAGGTTTGGATTCGCTTGTTCCCGGACAAGCCCATCACCAAGAAGCCGGCTGAAACCCGTATGGGTAAAGGCAAAGG
>JALYIB010000257.1 GCA_030775965.1 Acidobacteriota bacterium
CATGTGGCCTTCATTCGCCACGCGCGTGATCAAATCCAGTACCCAGGTGATTTCCGCGCGGCTGAAGTCGATGGGGAAGAACACCACCTCCAGACCCTGCGAGTGTGCGTAGGCCGTCGATTCAATCGACAGATCGATGGCCTTCTCGAGCGGCCACTTGTAAGCGTATTCAATGATGTGGGTGCTGGAGGGCACTTCCATCACGATTCCCGAAACGCCGCAATCGACCGCGCGCTTCACATCGTCCACCATGCAGCGCGAGAACGCGAATACCTGCGGCCCCAAATTGCGCTTGACGATTTCCTTAATGGCCGCCGTATCGCTGGGCGACACCACCGGCATTCCAGCCTCGATGCGGTGAACGCCGGCCTCGGCCAGCTTCTCCGCGATGCGGATCTTCTCGTCTTTGGTAAAGATCACGCCCGTCTGCTGCTCGCCGTCGCGCAGCGTGATGTCGTGAAACTTCACCTGCTTGGGGAAATGCAGCTGCTCACGCACCGGCTCCGCGAAATTCCACGGGCTCACATACCACTTATCTGTCTTCCAAGGTTCTTGTGCCATAAATTTATAGGTTCCTTTCGTTCTTAAAAAAAATCTATCTGCTCGCCGAGGCTTTCAAGACCTCGGGATTCACTGGATTGTTCGGCGCCTGCCCGCTCAGTACGCGGACCACTTCTTCGGCCGCCTTGACCTGCAGCTCCAGCAAAGATTCGTCGGAATAAAACGCCGTGTGCGGCGTGAGAATTACATTATTCCGCCCCAACACCGGCGACCCGACCGGCGGCTCTTTCTCCACGACATCCAGAGCCGCTCCGGCCAGTTGTCCTTTATCCAGCGCCTGCGCCAGCGCCGCCTCATCGATCAGCGGACCACGCCCGGTATTCACCAGATAAGCGCCCGGCTTCATCTTGCCAAAAACTTCCGCATTGAACAAATGATTGGTCTCCGGCGTCAGCGGGCAGTGCAGCGAAATGTAATCCGCCGTCTTCACCAGTTCGTCGAAGCTCACCGAAGCCACGCCGGCCTTGGCGAAAACCTCGCGCGGCGCAAAGGGATCGAACGCAATCACCTTGATCCCGAACGCCTGCGCCTTGGGCGCGACCAGTTGCGGAATCCGCCCGAAGCCCACCAATCCTAAGACCGTTCCGCGCAGCCGGTGAATCGGAACCACCGGCGGCATGGCCCAGCGCCCGGCCTGCACTTCCGAATTTGAAAACGGAATCTTGCGGACAATCGCCAGCAACAGAGCCATGGCATGATCGGAGACTTCGTCAATGCAATAATCCGGGACTTTCGTGACGACGATTCCCTTGCTGGTAGCCATAGCGATGTCCACATTGTCCACGCCAATTCCAAAACGTGAAATGATGCGGCAGCGCGTCAGCTGCTCGACGACCGCCGTCGTCACCTTAGCGTACGTAGTGAGGACCGCGTCCGCGTCCCGCGCCACTTCCAGAATCCCCTCGGGAGTCGGCGTCTTTGCCAAACGCAACTCGCCCCCTACCTTGGACACCACGTCCCGCGCCGCGTCCAGGTTCGGGAAGACCGAGTCAGTAACCGCAATGATTTTATTAAGCATAACAGTGCCTATCTAGTTTAACGCATTGTCCGTTTCTGCCGGGAAGCGTCAGTCTTGCGGAGCCCGCGTGTTATGCGCGGAATGCCGCAGCGCCGCGCCCGCGTTCACCGGCGATGCGCCCCGCCTTCGCCAGAGTGCAAGCCGCCAAGCACCGTACGCTTGCCAGCAGCAACGCGATCGTCGCAGCCGAAACCCAACGCATCCTACTTAAATTTTAGCTGGTAATAAGCCCAAGCGTCGCGCACGATCTCCTCGATCCCGCTGTGCCGCGGCTCCCAGCCCAGCGTCTTACGGAGTTTCGTCGAGTCCGCCACCAGTTCCGTGGGATCGCCCTCCCGCCGCGGCGCAATCTTATGCGGAACGTTTTTCCCGGTAACTTTCTCCACCGCGCGGAGCACTTCCATTACGGTTTGCCCCGCGCCCGTGCCTACGTTGAAAGCCGCCGACGCGCCCCCGGCCAGCAAGTGATCGAGCGCCGCCACATGCGCCGCCGCCAAGTCGCTCACGTGAATGTAATCGCGGATGCAGGTCCCGTCCGGCGTCGCGTAATCGTCGCCGAATATCTGCATCGGTTCGCCCGTCGCCACCGCGCGGAACAAGAGTGGAATCAAATGCGTTTCCGGATTGTGGGCCTCGCCCAATCCCGCATTCGGTTCCGCTCCACAGGCATTGAAATAGCGCAGCGGCACGCTACGCAATCCCCGGTAACGATCCAACTCCCGCAGAATCTGTTCGACGATAGCCTTCGATTCCCCGTAAGGATTCACCGGCGCCATCCGCGCGTCCTCTGGAATCGGCAGCTTTTCAGGATTCCCATAAACCGCCGCCGTCGATGAGAATACCAAGCGCGGCACCCCGTTGCGCGCCATCGCCTCCAGCAGCGACACCGTCCCGCCGACGTTGTTTGAAAAATACAACTCGGGCTCGCGCATCGATTCGCCTACCGCGCTGTGCGCCGCGAAATGCACCACCGCGTCCACGCCTTTGAGCAAAGCAGCCACGCCGTCCGTGTCCTGCAGCCGCAGAACATGCAGCCGCTCCGGCGCGACATTCTCGCGATGCCCCCGCGAAAGATCGTCAATCACTACCACGTCAAACCCGCGCGCGAGCAAATGATGTGCTGTGATGGAGCCGATATATCCGGCGCCTCCGGTCACCAGAATTTTGGGCATCTGTCCCATTCTACAATTGAGCCATGCGCATCACTCGCCGCGAGTTCGCGTACGGCGTTGTTGGAACCGCACTCGCCGCGACAGCCGCCCAGCCCCCGCTCCTCTACGAGCGCCGCGTGTACGCCCCAGGCAGCACCTTGCCGCCGCCGGAACTTCTCAGCCGCCACGGCATCAGGCCCGTCTTCGTCACGGGCGCCGAGTACCTGATTTCGTTCGCGTCTCTCGAAGCCCGCGCCCAGGCCTGGGACCGGTTCAATACAGATGAGGTCTGGTGCGCGATGCGCGACGCCGGAAATGTCGCCCTGCAAGAGATCCAGGTTTACCCAGGCGGGAAGATCTTTGAGATGTCGTTGTAGATCACAAACACCACCACGAACATCAGAAACACGAACCCGACTTTGTCCACGGTCTCTTTGACCCGCATATCGAGGTCGCGGCGCAGCAGCATTTCCACAAACAGCATCAGCATCACGCCGCCATCGAGGATCGGCAC
>JALYIB010000258.1 GCA_030775965.1 Acidobacteriota bacterium
CCAGCGGCGCGCACAGCGTCCAAGAAAGCATTTGACTCGGTACCGGTGGGGGAGAGGCGGTGAAACGCCGCAATCGAGATCGAAAGGCCTGCCGTCACGTCGGCCTGAACCATGTTGCAGAAGCGAATTAGATTTTTGGCCGGGCCGGTGACGGTCGCAGCTTCCACCAGGGCGAGGACTCGCAGGGAATTCACTGGCGGAGCCGAGGTTTGGTTTCCGGGGGCGCGCTTCGTGCGCCGGCGCTCCTCGCGAACGCTTTTCTCATCCGCGACATTACTCTGTTTCCGTCCCACGGCGGCCGGCTGCACAACCGCGAGGTCCCCGAGAGGAACCACCATACACCGCGAATATAACAGTGAAGTACTTCCGCGTCATACGAACTTTAGCCAAACCTGACAATCGCCTCCCCCGCATTATAGCCCTCCCGTCCCATTCGACCAAAAGTCTAGACCTGATTGCGAGCGCGGGTTAGCTACACGTCAGGGGCACCGCTATATGATTCCCTGTTTGCTGAATAAGCAGAAGCACTCTGAGAGGTCCTATCGGGGGTAGCTTTCGGGATTGCTTCCGCTCATTGGGCGTCCTTCCGCCGTATCGAGTGTGCGTTACTGGACCACCCCCGGGCGCCTCATTACCGGTCGAGCACCCGGATCCGCTCCCTTCTGAAGGATTAGTTGACGGCAACTTTCGCGTGTTCAGACAAGCGCCTGGTCGTAGCGTACCATGGCTCCGCCCCAGGAGTAACCCACGCCGAAGCCAATCGCCATGACCGACATGCCGGGAGTGAGTCTGCCGCTTGTGGCGACATCTTTGAGCGCGATGGGAATCGTGGAAGACACAGTGTTGCCACAATCACCCATGGCGACGACGAATTTTTCTGGGGGAATTCCCAGGCGTTTTCGCAAATGGTCGAGCATGTAGCTATTCGCCTGGTGGAATACGAACAGATCCACTTGTTCGAGCGCCACGGCGGATTTTTCCAGCAGGCGCCTCACGGTTTCGGGCACTCTCTCCAGGGTGAAGTTGAAAACCTCCGGACCGTTCATGTACAGGTCGTTGGCGGCGCGTACATTCCCTTGATCGTCCTCTGATTCGAGAGCGGTTTCCTGCGAACGGGGGCGGCGCATTCCACCTGCGGGTACGATCAGATTGGGTCCCCCCGAGCCGTCAGTGCCGTAGACGAAAGGTCCCAGGAGCGGCATGGTGGAATCGCTCGCACTCAGCAGCGTTGCTGCCGCTGCGTCGCCGAAAATGGTGCGCACGCTACGATCTCGCGGATTCAGAAATTTACTGTAGGTTTCGGCTGTCAATAGCAGGATCCGCCGGGCTTGCCCAGAGCAGACAAGTGCCTCCGCTAATCCCAGACCGTAGATGAAGCCGCTGCACCCCAGATTGAAATCCAAAGCTCCTGCTGAAGTCGGAATCCCCAGGCGATCTTGGACCAGGCACGCCGTAGTGGGCAAAAAATAGTCCGGGCTTTGGGTGCACAATAATACGTAATCCACATCCTGCGGATCGCAGGCGCCGGAGTCGAACAGTTTTTTAGCGGCCTTCACCGCCAAATCGGAGGAGCACTCCTGCGGGGACGCAAGATGACGGCAATGAATCCCGGTCTTAGCATCGATCTTGGCCACGGTCCACTCAGGAAACTCCGCCGCAAGTTCCGTAGTGGAAAGCGTGGCGTCAGGGAGATGAAATTCTATGGCGCGAAGAGCGGCGTGCATAAGTGCAAGCGGTTTACCTTTCGACTTTGGCAAGCTGCAGCAGATCGTCCACTGTTTGGCATGCCGCAATCTGGCGGGGAGTCAATCGGGAGCCGTTGTGTTCGTCGGCCAAAGCCATGAAAGTGATAATGGCCGTAGAGTCCCACAAGGGATAATCGTCGAGCTTCTCGGGGCCTTGCAGAGTGGGCGTCGGCAATTCCAGCGTTTCGTCCAGTTTTTTCAGAAACTCCTCGCGGCTCATAGTGCTTTGACTATATCAGTTCTACCGGGTGAACAGCGTTAAACGGCAACGGGAGATCAGTGAAGGAACTATGTCGTAGAATAAAGCAAAACGAACTCGAGGGCTGAGGAGTAGTGCACCAAGCTGATGTCAACCACGCAACGCACTTGCAACGCCAGGACACGACCCGCGAATGAATCGCGCTAACTCGTTTCTTCTCAAAATCAAGCGAGGGGAGACGCCCTTATTTCGAACCTTGCGCACGATGGCGCGCGCGGTATTGTATCCCCACGCCCCTCCCATTCCCGGACTGTTGCGTGCACCGCTCCGGGGGATGTATATATTCCACTTCGCCGTGATAAGGGGGTGGCACCTTTTTTGGAACGTGTGTTACCGTCATCCATTGTTTCAGGCTCGCTGCGCTGCAATCGGGCGTGATGTTGTTGTGGATCGGCTGCCCTTTGTCACTGGCCCCGTGGAAATCCGCTTGGCGGATCATGTTCGGATCGGCGGCAATGTCTCGATTCTGTCAGCGCGAGTAGACGACACGCCGGTGTTTGTGATGAAGGACTACGCGGAAATCGGCTGGAACGTGACTATTGCCGTGGCCAAGCAGGTGGTTATTGAAGAGCACGCACGCGTGTCCTACGATTGCCGGATTTCCGATACCGATGGCCATCCGCGTGAAGCGGATCTACGGGCCCAGAATGTTCCGGCCCATCCGCGCGATGTAAAGCCCGTGAGGATTTGCAAATATGCCTGGGTGGGAAACGGCACGCACATCATGAAAGGCGTGACCATCGGCGAAGGCGCGGTAATTGGCGCAAATAGCGTAGTGATATCCGATATCCCTCCGTTTTCGCTCGCGCTGGGCAATCCGGCGGAGGTGTTTCTCCGGAATTTTGGGCGTCCGTCCAGCCAGCCGGGCCGGAGACCCTCGCTATAACTAGGCTTCGCCGCCAGCCAGTGTTCGTGCAAGACTTACTAAAGAACCGCGCGTAAAGCTTGCAAGCTTTTTTTGCGGCGAAGTTCGCTTGGACTATTTGACGCGCGACTGGGCCAGGCGCTCGGTCGGCCCAGGGAGTACGCTTCCGTTTAGAAAACCTGCTTGAGCAGAAATT
>JALYIB010000259.1 GCA_030775965.1 Acidobacteriota bacterium
TCAAGGGCTGGCTCACTGCCGAGAACCTGGTCGCGGACGCAATTAAAGTAATCCGCAATCCCGAAACGCAGGAGTCCAAGGGCTTCGCGTTTATCGACGCACCGAATGCCGAGGAAATGAACTCCATCATTCGCCGCTTCGACCGGGCGCCCCTTGAGGATCGCTTGCTGCGCGCCAACCCCGCCCAGCCTCCCAAGCCGAAAGGCCAGAGCGGCCCAGGATCGGGACCACCGAGTGGACGTCCCAACACGGGATCGCCTACCTCCGGCGGAGCGCCGGCTGCCAGTGGACCGCAGGGTCAAGGCGCGATGGGCGACCGTCCTCCGCGCCGCGCTCGTAAACCGGCCAGCGGCGGTGGGATGCGGCGGCAAGGCATGAACGGCGGCCCGCAGAGCGCCTTCGCCGAAGAACTCGCCAAAGCTCTCTAGGGACGGCTTCCGGTTCGCGTTCGGCTGCCCGGTGGAACCGGCGCCCCGCGCTACCAGCCTGCCCATAATCACAGCCAAGCCGGCCGGGAGGGCGCCAGCGGAGCAGGAGTTTGTCGGAGCAGTAGTTCCGCACCGCTCAACTGTGGGTGGTATACTTGTCTCCCTAAAGAAAGCCAACGGGCGCCGCTCTTTGCAGGGAAGCGGGCCGGACGGGGGGCCAATTGTGATCGACCTGCTTATCCTACGTACTCTTTTTATCGCCGTGCTCGCTTGCGCGGCGTTTTTCCTTCATCCTTTTAATCTGAACGGCCCACTTGCCGCGGCGGTGGGCGCGGTGACGGGCGCCGGGGTGGTGCTGTTCGAGTTCCGCATCCGCCAAGTCAGCTTGAAGAAACTGATCGGCGCGGCGTTCGGCAGTGTACTGGGAATCCTGGGCGCTTATCTGATTTCGGTGGTCATCGAACACGCCGTGCCCAATAACCGGACCACGATTCCCTTCGTCGAAGTAGCGCTGCTCGCTTGGATGACGTACTGCGGGTTGGTGGTGGGCGCGGCCAAGGGCGACATGCTCAATCTGGCGGCGCTCGGTGGATTGCTCGGCGGCGAAGCCGGGTCCAAGCAGTCTTTCAAGATTCTGGACACCAGTGTCATCATCGACGGACGCATCGCCGACATTGTCGAAACCGGTTTTGTCGACGGGGCCTTGGTCATCCCGCAGTTCGTGCTGCATGAGCTGCAAATGGTGGCCGATTCGTCGGATTCGATGAAGCGTAACCGCGGGCGGCGCGGGCTCGACGTCCTGCAGCGCATCCAGAAAATGCCGCAGCTCACCATCCAGATCGTCGAAGAAGACTTTCCGAGCGTTCGCGAAGTGGATATGAAGTTGATCGAACTGGCCAAGGTCTATGCCTGCAAGATCGTGACCAACGATTTTAACCTCAACAAGGTCGCGCAACTGCACGGCGTGGAAGTGCTGAACATTAACGAGCTGGCGAATGCGCTGAAGCCAGTGGTGCTCCCCGGCGAACTCATGCGGGTGTTCATTCTCAAAGAAGGCAAAGAATACAATCAGGGCGTGGCGTATCTGGACGACGGCACCATGGTGGTGGTGGACAACGCGCGCAAGATGATCTCGAAGACCGTGGAGATAGCCGTCACCAGCGTTCTGCAAACCACCGCCGGCAAAATGATCTTCGGCCGTTTTGACGAGCGCGTGCATGCGGCCCTCGGCGCCCCCAACCACGCTGTGGCGGCGAAAGACCATGGCGGCCCGGTCAAAGAACACGCGCTTCCCGAGCAGATTTCGGTAACCGGGGCGGGCTCCTAAGCCGTCCCACCAGTTACAATCGTATACACCACCATGAAAGTCTCCGTCATCCTTCCCGCCGCGGGTCTGGGAACGCGCATGGGGCGTGAAAAATCGGGCACCAGCCGCAAGCAATTCATGCTGCTCGAGGGCGCGCCGATTCTGGTGCACACCACCCGCAAATTTGCCCACTGCCCGTCTGTCAGCGAGATCGTCGTCGCCCTGCGCGGCGAAGATCTGGAGTGGGCTCGCGGGCTGATCCAACAACTGCATTTGCCCAAACCGGTACGCTTCGTCGAGGGCGGGGATAGCCGCCAACAATCGGTCGAGAACGCGCTGGCAACGCTCGCGGCGGACACCACTTTAGTAGCGGTGCACGACGCGGTGCGGCCGTTCATCGATTCCGAGCTGATCGAAAAAGTGATCGCGGAAGCGGCCCACACGGGCGCGGCCATCGTCGGCATCGTGCCCGTCGACACCGTTAAGCGGGTACACAAAAACAAGATTCGCGACACGCTGCCGCGCGAACATCTGGTGTTGGCGCAGACGCCGCAAGTGTTCCGCTTCGATCTCCTGAAACGCGCTTTTGAAAGCGCGCGGCGCGACGGCTTCACCGGCACCGACGAAGCGAGCTTAGTCGAGCGCCTGGAAGAAGTGGAAGTAAGCGTGGTGCAGGGCAGCGACCGCAACATCAAGATCACGCGTCCTACCGACATGGAGCTGGCGCGCCTGTTTCTTTCTGAAGAAGCCGAGCGGCAGACGGCCTCGTGAGCGCCAGCGAGTTTCGCACGGGCCTGGGCTGGGACGTGCACCGCATCGCGTCCGGTCGCCCACTGATCCTGGGAGGCGTGACCATCCCTTCCGAGTTTGGACTCGACGGCCACTCCGACGCCGACATCCTGTTGCACGCCGTGACCGATGCACTGCTGGGCGCGGCCGCGTTGGGTGACATCGGCATGCATTTTCCCGATACCGATCCACGGTGGAAAGGCGCCGCCAGCGCGCGTTTCCTGGAGCACGCCGTCGCGCTGCTGAGTCAGAACGGATTCACGTTGGTGAACGTCGATAGCACGGTGATCCTGGAAAAACCCAAGCTCAAGAATTACCGCGAGGCGATTCGCGAATCCCTGGCACGCACGCTCGCGCTGCCGCTGGATCGCGTTTCGGTAAAATTCAAAACCGCCGAAGGCGTGGGTCCGGTAGGACAAGGCCTGTCCGCCGAAGCGCAAGCCATCGTGACCATCAAATCGTGAGGACTAGTTTCCCCATGGTTTTGCGGCTTTCCAGATCCGTGTGCGCCTGGGCGGCGTCCGCCAAGGGGTAAACGCGCTCGACCAGCAGGTCTAATTTCTTGTTGAGAATCCAGCCCAGCACATCGCTCGAGCGCCACTTGACCTCGTCGGGCGAAGCGTAGTTGCCGAGTGTCGGGCGCGTGAGGAATAGCGACCCTTTGTTCTGCAACAATGCGGGATCGACGGACTTCACGGGTCCGCTGGATTGTCCGAACAACGCCATCATGCCGCGCGGCTTCAGGCAGTCTATACTCTGCATGAAAGTAGCCTCGCCGACGCCGTCGTAAACTACATCGACGCCTTTGCCATCGGTCAAGCGCTTCACTTCCGCGACCACATCCTGCTCGCGATAAAGAATCACATCCGCGGCGCCGGCGGCGCGCGCCACCTCAGCTTTTTCGCGAGTGCCGGCGCTGCCGATCACGCGTCCGCCGCGCAGCTTGATCATCTGCGAGAGGAGGCGTCCCGTGCCTCCGGCGGCGGCATGCACCAGCGCGGTGTGGCCGGGCTCGATGGGGAATGTCGAATGCGTCAGGTAATGCGCGGTCATGCCTTGCAGCATGGCGGCGGCGGCTTGGCGCAAGTCCAAGCCAGCCGGAACCTTCACCAGAAGGTGCGCCGGCACCACGGCGTATTCGGCGTAGCTGCCGCGCGACATGGCCCAAGCAACGTGATCGCCGGCGCGCCATCCATTCACGCCTTCGCCGGGAGTTTCGACGGTGCCCGCGCCTTCCATGCCCAGCACGGCGGGGAGCGGAAGTTTATAAAGGCCGGAGCGCTGATAGGTGTCGATAAAATTCACGCCCGCCGCGGCGAGTTTCACCACCACTTGGCCGGCCGCGGGTTCGGGCTTCGCGAAATCGCCGTAGCGCAGGACGCTGGCGTCGCCGTATTGTTCGATGAAAACAGCTTTCATGAGATTCGGATCCTTCGTCTAGTATGCACTACAGCCGCAAAAAGCAGCAAAAAAGCCAGGGAAAACGGAAATAATAGCAGTCGCCCCAGAGCGGGCGCGATGGCCGAACCGCTCAGCCCCAAGCGGACGCGCAGGAATTCCAAAATGTTCGGCCAATGGCCGCAATCGACAAAAAGAAATCCGGCGAATTCATTGACGACGAAAAGTTTCGCGGGCAGGCGAGCCGCCAGCATCCATTTCCATTTCGTCATGATGGCTTCGTTCGAACACAGGATGCCCACCACGGTGTATTCGCGCGCGGCCAGTTCCCGGT
>JALYIB010000260.1 GCA_030775965.1 Acidobacteriota bacterium
ATTTTCATCCGCCGCCTGATATAGTAGTTTCCTATGCGTATTAAAAGCCTCGTCGCTCTCGCCGTCATTTCCATTGCCCCGCTCGCGGCGCAGCTCGCTCCGCCGAACTCAACCGGCGACGCCATTGGACACGTTCACCTGAATGTGAAAGATATCGATGCGCAGCAACGCTTTTGGAGCCAGCTAGGCGGCACGCCCGTCAACAGGGACAAACTTCAAATGATCGAGTTTCCCGGGATCTTCGTCGTTCTGCGGAAGCAGGATTCGACGGGCGGCACTGTCGGATCGGTAATCAACCACTTCGGATTCCACGTGAAGAACCTCAATGACTTCGTGCCCAAGTGGAAGGCCGCCGGCATTCCCATCGAGCTCGGCAATAATCCCAAACAGATGTTCCTGACCGGACCCGACAACGTTCGGGTCGAGATCATCGAAGACTCCACTCTACCGACCCCCGTCGCCATGCATCATATTCATATGTTCCTGCCCGATCCTCTGGCGGCGCAGGCCTGGTACGGCAAAAACTTCGGAGCCGTGGCCGGCAAGCGCGGCGCGTTCGACACCGCCACCGTTCCCGGCGCTGAGCTTTCGTTCACGAAGAATGACATGCCGCAAGCGCCTACCAAGGGCCGTTCCGTCGATCACATCGGCTTCGAAGTGAAGAACATCGACCAGTTCGTGAAGACCCTGGAGGACGCCGGAATTCAGATCGAAGTGCCTATCCGCAACAGCCCGAACGCCGCGAAGTTGCGCATCGCCTACATCACCGATCCGTGGGGCACTTACATCGAACTCACTGAGGGTCTGCCTCCGGCGGCTGCGCAATCCGCCAGCCGCTAGGCATTTTTGCGGTGAGTTCCGAGGCCCTTCCTCTCGCCAGCCAGTCTGCTCGGGCGGTGCTCGCGCCGCGGAAAATGTTCTGGCTGGTGGTGTTGCTGGGAGGCCTGGCCGCGCTCGGCCCGTTTTCGATCGACACCTATCTGCCGGCGTTTCCGGCCATCGCCCAAACCTACAACACGACGGTAGGCGCGGTCGAAATCACGCTGGCCGTGTACTTCGCCGGCTTGTCCTTCGGGCAACTATTTTATGGGCCGTTCGCCGATACGGTAGGGCGCAAGCCTCCGCTGTACGTTGGCTTGGTGATGTACGTCCTGGCTTCAACCGGCTGCGTGTTTGCCCCCAACATTGCCACGTTCACCGTATTCCGATTCATCCAAGCGATCGGCGGATGTTCAGCGATGCTGATCTCGCGTACCGTAGTGCGGGATTATTTCCCGCCGCGCGAAGCCGCCCGCGTGTTTTCGTTTTTAATGCTTGTGGTGGGAGTCTCGCCCATGGTGGCTCCCCTGATCGGTGGATGGCTGGTGGTGCACATGGGCTGGCGGTCCAATTTTTGGATGGTGAGCAGCATGGGCGCCATCATTTTGGTCTGCGTCGCCGTGTTCCTGAAGGAGAGCCTCACGCCGGACAAACGCCAGCCTGGCAGCCTTCCAAAAACGCTGCGTCTGTACGCGAGCCTGTTGCGCGACCCCGTCTTCATGGTCTACGCGCTCTCCGGAGCCTTCATCTCCGCCGGTATGTTCGCTTATCTGGAAGGTTCGCCGCTAGTGTTCATCGAAGTGAACCATGTAAGCGCCGACCACTTCGGTTACTTCTTCGGAGCGATCGCAGTGGGCCTAGTGCTGGCCGCGCAGTTAAACGGATTTCTGGTACGCCGCATTCATCCGCACAAGATTTTCCGTGTAGTGCTGATGGTAGCCGCCGCCGCCGGCATCGTGCTCTTCATCACCGCGAAAACCGGCGCCGGTGGCTTCCCCGGCATCCTAATCCCACTATTCGTATTCGTAAGTTGCAACGGCTTTTCATTCCCCAACGCCACCGCGCTAGCGCTAGCGCCCCACGGCAAGGTAGCCGGAAGCGCCGCCGCGATGTTAGGCTGCATCCAATTCGCGCTTGGCGGATTGGGGGGATCGCTGGTGAGCTATCTGGACAACGGCACCGCCATGCCCATGGTAGGAGTGATTACGGCAGCCGGCATTCTGGCTCTCTCGATCAACCTGGTATTTGCCCCCAAGGAAGCCCAGCACATGAATTAGGGACGGCCAGCTTGGCTCAGGGCAGGGTGGACGTCTCTAAATTTCCTAAATTTCGTGCGCGACAATCGCGATTTGCCCGGCGTCCGCCTGCCGCAGCAATTCCGCCCGATCCAGCAGCAGCGTCCGCCCGGCATCCATCGACAACGCCGTCGTACCCGTCTCGCGCATTACCGCGATAGTCCGCGGACCCACCACCGGCACATCGTAAAGCATATGCTTCCGCCGCCGCGAGCCCTTGACCAGCCGCAGGGGTTTGCCCTCCACCAGCCCCGCCGCCCGCCGCAGCATGGCGTCCGTGCCCTCCATAGCCTCGACCGCCACACAAGCCCGCTCCGCAATCGCCACGCTCTGCCCGATGTCATGTTCCGAAAGCGCAGCAGCGATGCGGCGCCCGTACTCAACATCGCGCTCCTCATCAGCCGTCAGCTTGCGCCGGGTGAGGACTCCGGCCGGAGCCAGCAGATCCTTCAGCAGCATTGTCGAATCCACCAACTGGATGCCTTCGTCCTTGAGGACTTTCATCACGCCGCCAATCAGCCCCTCGGTATTCTTGGTTTCGATCAAAGCCAGCAGCTTCACCAGCTTCAGATCCGGCACGATCGAGGAGAAGATTTTCGCGTGCTTCACCTGCCCGCACATCATCACCTGTGTGATCCCCTCGCGATGGCAGATGTCGATCAGCTTAGTGAGCGCTCCCAATGAAATCCAATGACAGCGCGCAGCCAGGGACTCAATCTCCGCGGACGCCTCTTCTTTAATCCCGATGGCGACCACTTCGATCCCAGCCTTCCGGGCAGCCTCGAGCGCGAGTACCGGGAAACGGCCATTGCCCGCGATGAGCCCGTAAGGCATGGCTATTTGATGAATCCGCGCGTCGACGCAGCGATGAACTGCAGTAACTCGTCGACCTCGGGCATACCGCCCACTTCCGCCTGAATTTTCTCCAGCGCCTGCGAAGTATTCAGCTTCGACCGCGACAGCAGACGAAACGCCTTATGCAGCGCTTCCATACTCTCCGCCGAAAATCCGCGCCGTTCCAGCCCGTTCTTATTTTCGCCATACACTTTAACTTCGCGCTTGGCGGAAGTGGTCGAAAACGGCAGCACATCCTGCGTGACCACGCTATACCCGCCAATCATCGAATGCCGCCCGATGCGGCAAAACTGATGAATGGCGCTGCCCGCGCCCACTACCGACCAATCCTCAAGCGCCACGTGCCCGCCCACCGTGGCGGCGTGCGACAGCACACAGTGGCTGCCCACACGCACATCGTGCGCGACATGTACTTGCACCATCAGCAGATTGTCGTCGCCGATGGTTGTGACCATCCCGCCGCTCTCCGTGCCACGGTGAATCGTCACGAACTCGCGGATCTTATTACGATGCCCGATCCGCGTGCAGGACCGCTCCCCGTGATACTTCAAGTCCTGCGGCGCCACTCCCACAGTCGAGTACGGAAAGAAAACATTGTCTTCGCCGATGGCTAGCGGACCTTCCATCATCACATGCGCTTTCACTACCGTGCGCGCGCCGATCTCGACGTTCGCACCAATGACGCAATAAGGTCCGATTTCGGCCGACTCCGCGATTTTCGCCGTGGGGTCGACGATTGCCGTCGGATGGATCGGCATCGTTATTGACGGTCAGCCAGCACGCACAGGATTTCGGCTTCCGCCACCACCACGCCGTCCACCGTCGCCGTGCCTGAAACCTTCGCCATGGCCGGCCGGCTGCGCAGAACTTTCATCTCCATGCGCAGGCGATCGCCCGGGCGAACCGGCTTGCGGAACTTCGCGCCATCCACGCCGGCCAGCATCACCAGCTTGTTCTTGCGGTCCGGAATCCCGCTGAGCACCAGCACGCCCGCCACCTGCGCCATGGCTTCGATGATCAGCACCCCCGGCATGACTGGATAATCCGGAAAATGCCCCGCAAAGAAGGGTTCGTTGACGGTCACATTCTTGATGCCGACGACACGCTCGGTTTCCAGTTCCTCGATGCGGTCCACCAGCAGAAACGGATAGCGGTGCGGCAGGATTTCACGGATGGCGTCGATGTCCAGCGTGCGAGCGGAAAGGCCGCTGGTAGAAACAGAAGTGGACATACGGATTCTGAATTATAGCAGGCGCTATCCTACGAACAATGGGCATCCCCCAAAAACAGGTCATCGCCACCATCCGCCAGTTCGTCGAATGCGAATCGCCCAGCGACGATCCCGCCGGCATCGCCCGCTTCGTCGAGCTCCTGGCGGAAACAGTAAAAGACATCGCACGCGTGAAAATATACCCCGGCAAACATCTGCGCTGCGAGTTCCTGCTGCCCGGTACGAAGAAGTCCGGACAGATTCTGGCTTTAGGCCATTTAGATACCGTATGGCCCATCGGGACTCTGCGCACCATGCCCTTCCGCCAGTCGCAAGGCCGCCTTTGGGGCCCCGGGGTGTTCGACATGAAAGCGGGCCTGGTATTTTTCATTTACGCGATGCGGGCGCTGCGGGAACAAGATCGTCCCGTAGCCCGCCGAGTGATTCTGCAAGTGAACGCGGACGAAGAAGCCGGTAGCCCATCGTCGCGCCCGCTTACGGAAGAAGCTGCCCGCGCCAGCGCCGCCGTGCTGGTACTCGAACCCAGCCAGGGACTCGATGGCAAACTCAAGACCTCGCGCAAGGGCGTGGGAGACTATACCGTAACCGTGCACGGCCGCGCCGCCCATGCCGGACTCGACTTCGCCAACGGCGCCAGCGCCATCGTCGAGATGTCGCGCCAGATTGAAAGAATCGCCGGGTTCACCCGCCTCGGCCGTGGGATCACCGTCAGCCCCGGCGTGATCCACGGCGGCACCCGCAGCAACGTGATCGCCGCGGAATGCCGGGTCGAAATCGACGTCCGCATCCCCAAAGCGTCCGGCGCGCGCTACCTCGAACGCCAGTTCGCATCGCTGAAACCCTTCGATTGGCGCTGTTCGATCAGAGTGACCGGGGGGCTGAACCGTCCGCCCTTGGAACGCACCGCCGGAGTACGGTGGCTGTTCCGAAAAGCCCAAAAACTGGCAGCCGAACTGGGTATTGAACTAGAGGAATCGTCGGCGGGCGGCGGCTCCGACGGCAACTTCACCGCGGCGCTCGGCATCCCCACCCTCGACGGCCTGGGAGCCGTCGGCGAGGGCGCCCACGCCGTCAACGAAAGCATCCTGATTAACCGCATGGCCGACCGCGTTGCGCTTTTGAGTAAACTTACGGCGGCCCTTTAGCGTCTAATCAAGGCCGGATGATATCCTGGCAATAAGGCTCCCCATCACTCTATGCGCCTCAGCCGCTGGCTGATTCTCGCCGCCCTCCTCGTGATCGTCGCGTTCGTTGGCCAAACTTATATCAAGCGCCAGCAGGCGCTTGCCCGCGATGCGCCGCCCCCCCCGCCGCCCCTCGAAACCGGAATCAACGGACGCGCCAGCGACTGGGTCTACACACAAAGCGACGGCGAACGGCCCCGCGTGACGATCCGCGCCAAAAGCTTCCGCCAAGTGCAAGCGCCTTCCGTGATGGAACTGGAGGGCGTTGAATTACAGTTGTTCCATAAAGAAGGCGTGCAGTACGATCTGGTCCGCAGCGCGCAAGCGCAGTTCGACATCGTGGCCAAGAGTCTATATTCCGATGGCGAGGTGGACATCACCATGCCGACGGCCAGCACGAAAGACGCGACGGACGACCCGCTGACCCAAGGCCGCATCGTGAAGATTCACACCTCCGGCGTGCATTTTGCGAGCGACACCGGCAAAGCCTCCACTGACCGCGAGGCCAAGTTTGAATTCGAGCAGGGCTACGGCTCGGCCCTGGGCGCCGACTACGATCCCAACTCGCGCGAATTGCACCTGCGCAGCAAAGTGGAGCTTCACTGGATGGGCAAAGGCCCGGGCTCAAAGCCCATGCTGATCGAGGCCGGCGAAGCTTATTATCGCGAGGCCGAGTCCAAAGTTTTCTTGCTGCCCTGGTCGAAGTTGACCCGTGAAACCTTGCACATGGAGGGCGCGGCCGCCGTTGTGACGCTGGATAAAGGCGTCATTAAGGAAGCGTTCTCCCAGTCCGCCCACGGCGTTGAAGACGACCCCGGCCGCAAGGTGGAGTTCGGGGCCGAGACGCTGACGCTGACCTTCGGCCCCGATATGATCATCCAGGAAATCAAAGGCCAACAGAACGGCAAGTTGGTCTCCACCTCCAACGCCATGCGCACCACCGTCACTGGGGACGTAATCGATCTGCAATTCGATCCCGCGAACAAGGAAAGCACTCTCACGCACGCCCTGGCGATGAAGCAGGCGGTGGCGGAAGCAGTGCCCTTGCCGCGTCCCGGCGAGCTGCTGGGTGACACGCGCATCCTGCACAGCGAAGTGATTCACCTGAACATGCGCCCCGGTGGGCGCGAGATCGACAGCGTCGAAACCGATGGCGCGGGCACAGCCGACTTCCTCCCCAACCGCGCCGGGCAACCCAAGCGATCCGTCAAAGGCGACCGCATCTGGATCGCCTACGGACCAGAAAACCGCATCCAGTCCTTCCGAACAATCAATGCATTTACCCGCACCGACAAGCCGGGAATACCCGCTCCCCCGCCGATGCTCACGCAAAGTAAGGAGTTGCTGGCTACCTTCGATCCCAAGACCAGCGAACTGGCGCGTCTGGAACAGAAGACCGACTTCCGCTACGAAGAAGGCGACCGCCGCGCGACGGCCGACCGCGCCACACTCGAACAAGCTAAGGACTTGATCACGCTCGAAGGTTCCGCGCGCACCTTTGACCCCACCGGCTCGGCCTCCGCCGATCGCTTGATCATGGATCAGAAATCCGGCGATTTCGTCGCCGACGGCCGCGTTGCCACCACGCGCCTGCCCGACGACAAGGCGTCGTCCTCCGCGCTGCTCACGGGATCTGACGTCATGCAAGGACGCGCGCAGCACATGACTTCGGCCGAGCACAACCAGAAGCTGCACTATGAGGGCAACGCCGTAGTGTGGCAGGGCCCCAACCGTGTCGAAGCGGACCGCATCGACATCAACCGTATGACTCAGGCCTTCGAAGCGCACGGGAAAGTGGTCAGCCAGTTCGCCGACAAAACCGCGCCCGCGAACACCGCAAACGACAAGCCTAAGCCGCCCTCCGCGCCCGTCTTCACCGTAGTCCGCGCACCGGATCTGGTTTATTCGGATGACACGCGCCTGGCCCACTACCTGGGCGGCGCTGCCATGGTGCGTCCGGGCCTTACCGTAAACGGCAAGGAGCTGAAGGCCTACCTAAATGACAAGGACTCATCGAGCACCCTCGACAAAGCCTTCGCCGACGGCGCGGTGAAAATCGTCAGCACCGCCGACAAGCGCACCCGCACCGGCACCGGTGAACATGGCGAATACTACACTACCGAACAAAAGGTGATCGTGAATGGCGGCGATTCGCTCCTGGTCGATAGCATAAAGGGGCAAACTCGCGGCAAACAATTGACCTGGTGGTCCAACAATGATAGGCTGCTGGTGAACGGCGTGGAAAGTCGCCCCGCCGACACGCTGTTCCGTAAGAAATAAGCAGGCCAGTGCATACCCTTCAGACAACGGAACTGAGCAAGTCCTACCGCGGACGCAAGGTGGTGGACAACGTTTCGGTGCGCGTAAAGCAGGGCGAGGTGGTAGGGCTGCTGGGTCCCAACGGCGCGGGTAAGACCACGTCCTTTTACATGATCGTGGGGATGATCACGCCCGATTCGGGCCGGGTCATGCTCGACGACACCGATCTGACGCAACTGGCGATGTACCAGCGCGCGCATAAGGGCATCAGCTACCTGCCGCAGGAAGCGTCGGTCTTTCGCAAGCTCTCGGTCGAAGACAACCTGATGGCGATTCTGCAAACGCTGCGCTTGAACCGGCGCGAGCGGCTGGACCGCATGGATCGCCTGATCGAACAACTGGGCCTGGAGCAGGTTCGCAAGAGTAAGGGCTACGTGCTGTCGGGCGGTGAGCGCCGCCGCGTCGAGATCGCCCGCAGCCTGGTGATCGAACCCAGCTTTCTGCTGCTCGACGAGCCGTTCTCGGGCATCGATCCCATTCAGGTGCTGGAACTGCAGAAGATTATTTTCGATCTCAAGAATTCCGGAATCGGCATCTTGATGACGGATCACAACGTGCGCGAGACGCTGGCCGTAACCGACCGCGCCTATATCATCAACAACGGGCGCATCTTCCGCTCCGGTTCTCCCGAATCCTTGGGCAACGATCCAGAAGTTCGCCGGGTGTATCTGGGTGAGCACTTCAGCATGGGGATCGAAACCCGGCGCACGCCGCGCGTCGAATAGAAGTACGGCTCAGGGAACGATTAACTGGAGGGAAGGATTAAGCAGCAACGCCGGCGGCGGCTTGCTGGCCCATGGCGTTGGCGAAGTGCGCCACTACCATGGACATTTCTTCCAGCGCCTTGCGAGCGGCGGTCGGCGAGAACGCGCCGGTGACGCTGTAAGACGCGCGCATCACGCGGTAGTTAATCGCCAGCATGGTCTGCTCGAGCGACGATCCTTCAAACGATGCATCGCCCGCCTTCTTCATCAGGCCATTCAGCACGGCGTAATCGCGGTCGAGGGCATCGCGCAGCGTATCGAGATTGCCCGCGCTGGTCCGTAACTGAGCCTGCACTTCCAGGAACCCGAGTTGATTGGCCATCACTACCTGGTCGGCGAAGTCCCGCGTGGTCTTCGCACTCAAGATCAGCAGGCAGGTATAACGGAACCAGTAGCCGAACAATAGCACTGAGCTAACGGTAATGATTATGGTTGTGACTAGTTCAATCATTTCGTTCCCAGCCTCGGATGCTTTGGCGTCTGTTGCAATCTAGATGAAGAATAGCATCGGATCTTCCAAGGTTCAATGCTTTTGAGGCCTTCTAAGGTCATTTTGTCTCAGCGGCGTAAGGGTTACCTATATCGAAGGTCATATCGCTAGGGGCCTCGGGATGTTGTTCCAGGTGTTCCCGGTAGAGGGCGGCGTAGCTGACGGTCAAAAACCGCTCCGCAGGGAAACCCAAGCGGGCCGCAGTACTATCGATCCACGCCTGCGGGCCTTCTAGCTCCATAAATACGCCAATCGGAGTCTCGTCGATGGTGATGAGGCCGGGTTCTCCGTAGACCTTGAATATAGTGCGGTATTTCTCATAACGGAATCCGGGATGGTACCCCAGGCGTTCGAGTACCAGCGCAAAGGCATCGGGATCGGACACGGCGAACTCGATTTCCTCGCGGCTTTTGTAGATTTCGCGGCTGGCACAACCTTTATAGGTGACCATGGCGCGCGGCCCGGCTTGGGCCGACGAAGTTTTTCGCAAGCGCAGGACCTGATCGGATTGCCGCAAGGCCCCGGAAGCCAAGTCGAAAAGCTGGTCCGCTTCGAGCGTACGCGGCGACGAAAGGCGGTAGCCGTGGCGTTCGATCAGCGCTCGCGCTTCTTCCGCGGAGCCTGGCCATAGCAGCTTGATTTCGGTTTCGGTCACCTATGTAGTGATGATACGATGAGGCAACGCGCGCCCGTAGCTCAGCTGGATAGAGCGACTGACTTCGAATCAGTAGGCCGGGGGTTCGAGTCCCTCCGGGCGCACCAGCCTTCATGGGTTGGGAGGGGCTGCAGAGTTTTCTCCGCGAGGTCAATGTATCCCAAATCATAATGCATAAAGCTGACGAGCCAGATACCCTGCCTGCGCTTCATGCTGACGTTCGTTGTTGAACTCCTCAAGGAAGGCATCGAACCTGGTTTGCTGTTGCAGGGTATTCTCACCGCTGGCCGGGTAGCTTCCTTTTTCAAGGTCAGGCACATGCGCTCATGCTACCCATTCTGCACGCCGCTCGAACGATCATCCGGCGCCTTTTGGTTGCGAGATCACTCGGGAATAGTAGCCCTCAACCCGCACCGGCGCCGGTGTGGAAGCGCCGGCTCTACGCCAACAACGGGGGAGTGTCCCAGTTCCCAAACCGATCAACCACATAATACCTTGACGCGTAGTCGGTAGTTTTCGAAGTTGCGGAAGCCATAGGCTTGGCGGTTGATGAGTTCCATTTTGTTGTGAAAGCCCTCGGTGATGCCGTTGTTGCGGGTGAAGCGCCACATGGCGACGATCTCTTGAGACC
>JALYIB010000261.1 GCA_030775965.1 Acidobacteriota bacterium
GTTCAAGGAAAGCTTCGCCGCCGGGTTTGAGAGGGGCGAAATTTTTACGGTCGAAAGTGGTGGCGGCGCTGTGGCCGCGCTCGGCCCCTGGCAGGTAGGTGGGCCACTGATAAATGCCGTTGAAGTCGGGCTTGCCATCGGCGGTACGCGGAATAGCCGGCGTCGCTGTCTGGGCGTAAATCGTAGGAGCAAGAGCCACGCCGGCGGCCAGCAGTAAAAACGGAATCGTCAGCTTTTTCATGGAGCTTCCTTAGCGTTTACTCTGGTCGTCCTGATTGGCGGTGAAAACCATGCGGCCATCAGGATAGGTAACTTTCGAGCCGAAGGCGTTGTTGGAACCGTCCTTGGCTTTGAAGCCCTCGACGGTCACGACGGACCCCACCTGGATCGCGCTCTTCATTATGCCGCGGCGCATTAACTGGCCGGGAGCCCCTCCCGAGAAAGCGTAGTTGGTGACCTTGCCGTCCTCGCCCTTCACATCCACGTAGAACCAAATATGCGGGTTCTGCCACTCGACTTTAGTCACGGTACCGGCTACTTTGATGGGCTTGGTGTCGTCATACTCGGCGGCGAATGAGTGATGGGCCAACAAGCGCGGCGAACCCGCCAAAGCCAGCAGCAGAAAGGAACAAAACCATCGAATCATGCTGTTTACCTCGTCTTAGGGATAGTCAGAGCATATCAATAACGTGTCGTCCAGGTGCTCTTGCTACATTCTAATCTGCGGCAGATTTTGATCACCGGCCTCCCCATCGCAGTGATTTTTTTCTCACGGTACGATATGCCCGCCGCTGCCGTGGAAGGTCGCGGCGCTTGGCGCTGGCCTTGCCTCGTCGCCTTGCTTTTCGAGACCGAAGGGCGCGGCGTTGCAGGGATAGGCCATGGTCCGGAGTCCGCGGCATGGCGCAACGGGACCGGTCGAAGCGGTGGAGGGGCGTCGAACGCGGCGGCGCCAGGGGTTAAATCCGAGTCCGGTTCACTTGGCGACGGGCGGCGCGGGCTCGATGCGATCGATCAGCTTGCGATAAGCGCGCGGGTCCCCATAAGGCACAAAGCTCGCATAGTGCGAGTGCGGCCGCAGCAGCTTGCGGGCATGCTTGATGGGACAGAAATGCTGTTCCGTGCGGGCAGCGATCTCGACCACATAGGCTAGCAAGCCGTTGGCGTAGGAACAGTAGACGCAACCGATTTTTTCGATCGCATTGAGATAGCGGAGACTGCCGCGGTCGAATACCATGTAGTCCCCGCGCGGAACTTTTTGGATGCCGTAAACGGGAAAGCAAACGGCCTGGTAAATAGTCACAGCCAGATCCAGCAGCACGAACGGTATCGAGCACAAATAAATGACAGGCGAGGTGAGGATCACTAACGGGTGAATGCCGCGCAGGTAGGGCCACAGCGACTTCTTGAAAAGGTGATGCTCGGAAAAGTCAATGGCTTCTTGAATGTCCATGCACTAGTTGGATAGCACAGTAAGGGTCGTTCCTGCCCGAAAAGGCGCGTATTCGCCGGGGGGGTTACAATGAGATTGCCACTCCATGCCGGCCCAACTTGACCTTTCCAAGCTGAGTGTTACCCAATTCGCCGAGCGTTTTCGCGGCGAGATGATTCCGCTCAGTAACACGTTTTCGTACTTCTGTGCTTCGGTTCCGATGTCGGAGGAGGATCTCAAGGAGTATCTGGAGGAGCCGATAGCGGCGCTGCCTCCCTCCATCGCCGGGGCACTGCCCAAAATTTCGATTTTGCTGGTGCCTTATCTGGAGCGCGTCGACGGGCACGAGAAGCGCAAGACAGCGCCGCCAGCGGCGGATTACGTGTCGATCGAACGGCCTCCGGAAGGGCGCTTATCTCCTTACACGCAACTGAAGCTGGGGGAGGAAACCGTGCTGGCGTTCGCTCTCAAGGATCAGGAAGTGGCCGAATACCACTACCGCTTCTACCACCTGCTGGCGACGTTGATGGCGGATCACTGGACTGACGACGTAGAAACGCGCTACATCCGCATCCTGCGCGACGAGTTGAGCGCCGATGTTCACGGTGAAGTGGACGAACCGAGCTGGCGCCTGAAGCAGGCCATGCGGCGCTCCCAAAACGTACGCAACGGCAAGGCGTTTCGTGAGTATGCCCGGCAATCTTTCGCCGATACGCTGACCTTGTATCTGCACGGCATCTGTTGCGACATCGATGTGGATACCGGTCCGCGCCAACTGCCTAGCCGGAATTTACGCAAGCGCCTGCTGCTGCTTGAAGAACTGTTCCCACCACCGCAGGGTTACGCGGTGTTTCCCGAGCAGCTCGAAGCATAGACTAATTCCGTGTGTGGCATCGCCGGATTCACGCATTTGAACGGGCACAGGCAACCCGAACGCATATGGAAGATCACGCGCTCTCTGATCCACCGCGGGCCTGACCGCCAGGACGTGTGGGAATCGGCCCACGTGTCGCTAGGCGCGGTGCGGCTCAAGATCATCGACCTGGAGCATGGAGATCAGCCCATGGTCAGCGACAATGGCGACACCGTGCTGGTCTTCAACGGCGAGATCTACAATCATGCGGAGCTGCGGCGGGAGCTCGAAGGCATGGGGCATCGTTTCGACTCGCGCTGCGACACCGAAGTGGTGCTACGCGCATTCCTCGAGTGGGATGTGCGATCGTTTGCGAAGCTGCGCGGCATGTTCGGCGCAGCGTTGTGGAGCGAATCGCGGCGGCGTTTGATCCTGGTGCGAGACCGCGTGGGCATCAAGCCGCTGTATTATCGCCGTCACGGGGACCATCTCTACTTCGGCTCGGAAATGAAGGGAATTCTGCTCCATCCCCAGCTCGATCGCCGCATGAATTCGCGCGCTCTCGAACGGTATCTTACCTCGAATTACGTTCCTGGGACGGACACGCTGGTCGAAGACATCCAAAAATTAGCGCCGGGGAATTGGCTCCAATGGCAGGATGGCGCGGTTTCGATCCAACCTTACTGGCAGCTCGGATTCAAACCTGACGCGCGGTTGGATATGGCAACGGCGAAAGAGGAGCTCGACCGGCTGCTGCGTTCCGCCGTGAGGGAGCACCTGATTTCGGACGCGCCGCTAGGCGTATGGTCGAGCGGCGGCTTGGATTCGTCAACCATCCTGCACTACGCGGCGGAAGCCTCGCCAGCACGTCTGAAAACGTTTTCGGTTTCCTTTCGTGGACGCAGCTTTGACGAGACGCAGTTCTTCCGTGAAGTCGCCGAGCGGTATCAGACCGATCACCATGAGTTCGATCTGAATCCGGAGCACGATCTGCCCGGCGCAATCGAGGAATTCGCCACCTATGCGGACGAGCCCAGCGCCGACGCGGGTGCACTGCCGGTATGGTTCCTTTCCAAGATGTGCCGTCAAGAGGTGACCGTGGCGCTCTCGGGCGACGGGGCGGACGAGTTGTTTGGCGGTTACAACACCTACCTCGCGGACCGGTACGCCAAAACGCTGCGCCTTTTCCCGCGGGCTGCGCGAAGCGCCGCTGCGCGCGCGGCCGCGCTGCTGCCGGTTTCTGACGAAAAGATCGGACTGGATTATAAGATCCGGCGGATGCTCGAAGGCTCGCTGCTCGAACCGGTCGAGGCGCACTTTTATTGGAACGGTGCGTTTGGCGCAGCGCAGCGGCGCGCGCTGCTCGCGCATCCCGGCGGCCCGCCCAGCCCGATTCCGTTGCCGGGAGAAACCGACGGCTATCTCAATCGTTTTTTGTGGCTGGATCAGTTGTGTTATCTGCCCGACGACATCCTTAATAAGTGCGACCGCATGAGCATGGCGCATTCCCTTGAAGTGCGGCCGCCATTCTTGGATCATCGCATCATCGAATTCGCGGCCACGCTGCCGGAAGATTTCAAGATCCGCGGCAACTCTCTAAAGTTCATCCTGCGCGACCTGATGAAGCATAAACTGCCGCGCGCGGTGTTGACCCGGCCGAAGGAGGGCTTCGATATACCCGTGCACCACTGGCTGCGGACAACCCTCCAACCGCTGCTGATCGAGACTCTCAGCCAAAGTAATATACAGGCCTCAGGGATTTTTCAATGGGAAGCGGTCAAGGGCGTATTGGAAGCGCATCTGGAGCGGCGGGCCAACCTCGGTTATCACTTATGGGGACTGCTGATTCTGTTGCTGTGGATGAAGCGCTGGAAAATCCAGCCGCCGTCGCCCGTGAAATCGCTCGCGTATGCGCATCACGATTGACGCCACAGGGAGTGGTGTCGCATCGTGGGCTACGGCCCTTCGTGCCCAAGCGCAGGGAGAAGACATTCAAGTTTTCGAGTCTGGCAAGCTTGAGGCCGGGCCGCGCGCCGGCCGAAAAATACCGCTGGGAAAAATGTGCCGAAGACTCATTGGCTTTTTTCCGGCGCGGCGCCAACGGATGACTACTTCGCGTCGACCGTGAAATCCCAGATCTGCGGATTCATTTTGCCTTCGGTGTACTGAATCAATGCGTATTCGCCGGGCTCCAATGGCTTCATCGGCCAGATTTTGTAGACTAGATCGGCCTCCTGCTTCTTGAAGGTCTCGATCTTCTGGATCATCTCGTCCACCATGCGCTGGTCTTTGATCTGCAAGATCGACAGGTTGTCCACCACGCGCGAGTCCTTCTTCGTGGGCGTCAACTTGACGATCTCGAAGCGCTCGTAATCGGATAAACGGAAATAAAATTCCGGTCGGGTATCGGCGATACGAAGCGGCGCGTGGTCGCCGTCGAGTTCAATCGTCGCTTTGCCAGGAACCAGAGGAACGGGCGAGAGCACTCTCAATACAGTGCGTTTCTTATTGCTGACCACTTTCGATTCTGCCTGCTTCACCGTTTCCGTCATCTCGCCGCGAATATAGTAAGCGCCGGCCTGGGCAGGAATCGCAGCCACTTGTTTGCGCGCCAACTTCTCGGCCGCGCGCTCTTCCGCCTCAGCCTTGGCGTCGGCGGCGAGTTGCGTTTCGCGCTCCTTTAACGCACCTTTGGTGCGGTCCAGGTCCACTAGTTCGAGTGGGATCTCTTCCCATTCGCCGCGTTCGGTGCTGTAGTAACGTACGCGATCGGACTTCACTTCGTACTGATTCGTCAGCTGGTAACTGCCGTCTTTGAGGTACAAACGGTCTGCGGCGGAAGCCACGGCGGAGACTAGCAAGAGGAGAGCTGCGGCGCGGAGAAACACCTTGCTTCTATTATGAAGGAATCCAAACTGGAATAATCCCGTGATGCGAATCGGCCTGCATACGTCTATCGCCAAATCGCTCGAAGGCGCCGCGCTGCGGGCCGCGGAGCTGGGCGCGAATACTTTCCAGATTTTCTCGGCGAGCCCGCGGCAGTGGAAAGCATCCTCCCCAAGCGCCGCGTCGATCGCTTTGCTGAATCGCGCACGCGACAAATACGACTTAACCCCGCTGGTGATCCACGACAACTACCTGATCAACCTGGCCGCTGCCGACAATACCGTTTACGCGAAATCCGTCGCGGCGTTCCGCGGCGAACTGGAGCGCGCCATCGCCATCGGCGCTGAGTACCTGGTGGCGCATCCAGGAAATTACAAAGGGCAGTCTGTCGAGCAGGGTATCTTTCGGTTTCTCGAAGGAATGTCGCAAGCCGCGGCCGGTTTGAAGTTTGGGAAACTGATGCTGCTGGCCGAGTGCACCGTCGGCGCGGGCGCGCAAATCGGCGGACGCTTCGAAGAGCTGGCGGCCATCCGCGAGTTTGCACCGCGCATGACGGATCTGCCCGTGGGCTTTTGTCTCGACACCTGCCACCTGCTGGCTTCGGGGCACGAAGTCTCAAGCGAGGCCGGCTTGAAAGAAACCGTCGCGCAAGCTGCGGCCATCCTGGGGCTCGACAACGTGCATGTGATCCATGCCAACGACTCCAAAGGCCAGCTCGCCTCGCACATCGACCGGCATCAGCACATCGGGCAAGGTTATATTGGATTAGACGGGTTTCGTCGCATTCTCACCCACCCGCAGCTTCGTTCCAAAGCTTTTATTCTTGAGACGCCGGTGGATCAGGACGGCGACGAACAGCGCAACCTGGACACATTGAAGAGCCTATGCCGGAAAGTTTCCACGACCACAACCAGTACGACCACAACCAGATCGAGTTGAAATGGGAAGCGCGTTGGAATAGCGATCCCAATCTCTACGCCGCCGATCCCGCTTCGAGCGCGCCGAAATATTACGTGGTCGAGATGCTGCCCTACCCTAGCGGACGCCTGCACATGGGCCACGTGCGCAATTATTCCATCGGCGACGCTCTGGCGCGCTATATGTGGATGCGGGGCTATAACGTCCAACATCCCATGGGTTGGGATGCGTTCGGCTTGCCGGCTGAGAACGCGGCCATCAAGCGCGGCATGCACCCGCGCGATTGGACGATTTCCAACATCGCGGCCATGAAGAGCCAGATGCACCGCATGGGCTTCGCCTATGACTGGAACCTGGAGATCGCCACCTGCCAGCCGGATTACTACAAATGGAACCAGTGGTTTTTCCTGAAGATGTTCGAGCGCGGGCTCGCCTATCGCAAGAAGGCCCTCGTCAACTGGTGCCCGGAGTGCGCGACGGTGCTCGCGAACGAACAGGTGATCGATGGCTGCTGCTGGCGTCATGAGACCATGCCGGTCGAACAGCGCGCGCTCGAGCAATGGTTCTGGAAGATCACGGACTACGCCGAAGAGCTGCTGCGCGACACTTACGACAAGCTCGAAGGCGGGTGGCCGGAGCGCGTGCTCTCCATGCAGCGCAACTGGATCGGGCGTTCCGAGGGGTCTGAGATTGACTTCGCGGTCGAAGGCAGCAACGACAAGATTCGCGTGTTCACCACCCGCGTTGACACGATCTACGGAGCTACGTGCGTCATTCTGGCCCCTGAGCATCCACTGGCGCAGAAACTGCTCGACGACGCGGGCCGCGCCAAGGCCCGGCAGATGATCGATGCGCGCAAGCAGATGGGTCCCGGAAACATCGTCAAGGACGGGGTGTTTACCGGGCACTACGCGATCAATCCGTACAGCGGCGAGAAGATTCCCATTTGGATCGGCAACTTCGTGCTGATCGACTACGGCACTGGGGCGATCATGGCCGTGCCCGCGCATGACGAACGCGATTTCGATTTCGCGAAGACGTTTGGGATCACGATCCGTCCGGTGATTCGTCCGATAGACGGCGTTCTTGACACCGATCTAAAGGCGCCTTTTACTGACTACGGCGTGACGGAAAATACCGGCGAGTTTTCGGGCCTCGTCAGCGAGGAAGCCCGCCGTAGAATGAATGCATTCGCGGAACAAAAGGGTTTCGGCAAAGCGGCCATCACCTTTCGCCTCAAGGACTGGGGCATTTCCCGCCAGCGCTATTGGGGCACGCCCATTCCGATGATCCACTGCCCGAACTGCGGTGTCGTCCCGGTTCCCGAGAAAGACCTACCGGTGATCCTGCCCTACGATGTGAAGTTCACCGGCAAGGGCCGATCTCCGTTAGCTGAAGTCGCGTCCTTCATGAACGTCAAATGCCCCGTGTGTGGCGTGGATGCGCAGCGCGAGAGCGACACCATGGACACTTTCGTCGATTCGTCCTGGTATTTCTATCGCTATTGCGATCCTAAGAACGACACGGCGCCGTTTGACTCCGCGCAGATCAAGCGCTGGTTCCCTATCGATCAATATATAGGCGGGGTCACGCACGCGATTTTGCATCTGATCTATTCGCGTTTCTTTACGAAAGTCATGCGCGATCTGGGGATGATCGCCAACGACGAACCCGCCACCAACCTGTTCACGCAGGGCATGGTGCTGGGGTCGGATGGCTCGGCAATGTCGAAATCCAAAGGCAATGTAGTCGATCCCGAAGAGATGGTGGGCAAGTACGGCGCCGATACCTGCCGCTTGTTCGTGTTGTTCGCCAACGCTCCTGAAAAAGACATGCCATGGATTGAATCGAGCGTGGGCGGCCCGCGGAAATTCGTCGAGCGTATCTACCGGTTCGTAACGAGAAATCTGGACCGCGCGGCCGCGGGCGATGCAGCGGCCGACCGGCGCGCGCTCCGCAAACTGCACCAGACCATCCAAAAGGTCACCGAGGATTTCAACAACCGCTGGCATTTCAACACGTCGATCGCCGCGCTGATGGAACTGCTCAATACACTCAACGACGAAGAAGCGAATTTGTCGCGCGCCGCACTCGATCAGATCCTGCCCTCGGTCGTGTTGTTGATCGGGCCGTTTGCGCCTTATCTGGCGGAGGAACTGTGGGAGGAGCTGGGCCGCACGGGTCCTGTGTTCCGCCAGCCGTGGCCCGCTTTCGACGAAGCGCTCGCAAAAGAGGATGCCGCCGATGTAGTGCTGCAAGTCAACGGCAAGGTGCGCGGACGCCTGGCAGTGGCCTTCGGCACTCCGCAAGCCGAAATCGAAACGCAGGCGCTAGCCGACCCGAAAGTGCAGCCGTTCATCGCCGGCAAACGAGTGGTGAAGATCATCGTGGTGCCGGATAAGCTAGTAAACATCGTGGTAGCTTGAGGACATGCCCACAGGGACGCTGATCTCCGTAGAACAGTATCTGGCGACGAGCTATCGGCCGGATTGCGACTACGTGGACGGGCGCATCGAGGAGCGTAACTTGGGCGAACTGGATCATAGTAGTTTGCAAACGGCCGTCGCGGTTTATTTTGGCTCGCGGCAAAAACAACTGGGAATTACGGTGGTAGTCGAGCAGCGCGTGCAAGTGTCGAAAACACGCTTCCGGATTCCGGATGTCTGTGTGGTGCTGGGCAAGGCCACGGAGCAGGTATTCCGCACGCCGCCCTTTCTCTGCGTGGAAATCCTTTCCCCCGAAGACCGCATGAAACGCGTGAAAGAGCGCATCGACGATTACCTGGCGATGGGTGTGAGCTACATATGGGTGCTCGATCCGTCTGGCCGGCAAGTGTATGTGGCGACTCCGGCGGCTGGCCTCCAAGAATTCAGGGGTGATGTTCTGCGCACGGAGAACTCCCTACTGGAACTCCCCCTAGCCGAAGTCTTCGCCTAACCAAAAGGGGCGTCATGTTCGAGCGCTATACCGAAAAAGCCCGCCGCGTCGTCTTTTTCGCCCGCTACGAAGCCAGTAACTTCGGTGCGCCCTGCATTGAGACCGAACATCTACTCCTCGGAGTCCTCAGAGAAGACCACGCGCTCATTCACCGTTCCCTGACTTCCGTCAATTGGGTCAAGTCCATCCACCAACGGCTGCACGCCGTCACTCCGCTGCGGGAGAAAATTTCGACTGCGGTCGATCTGCCGTTGAGCCATGATTCGAAGCGCGTGCTTGCCTATGCCGCTGAGGAGGCCGATAAACTAAACGACAGGCACGTGGGGATACAGCACCTACTGCTAGGGCTTCTGCGAGACGAAAAATCTTTAGCCGCAACTCTACTGCACGAGCTGGGGGTATCGCTCCAGTTAGTCCGCGAAAAACTGGCGGCTCATGGCAGTGAATCTTCCGCAGGAGACGGTTGGCAGTCTAAATTGCTGCTCAACCGGAGTACGTTACCTCTGGCAGTTCGATCTCGGCTCGCGCCGCGTGTTCATAGCGGGCCTGCAAGAATTCAAAGGCGACGTTCTGCGCACCGAAAACCCAACGCTCGAACTCCCACTCGCCGAAGTTTTCTCCTAATTTCACCTTAGTACGGCTCCCCGAGTTGCGCTTAACGATAAGATAGTTGTATAGGTTATGTCCGCTTCGACAGAACCCGCGGTCCGTGCCGTAGGCCTATCCAAGGTCTACCGCTCCGGTGATGCCGATCTTGTGGTTTTTTCCGGCCTGAATCTGGACGTCGCACAAGGTGAAAAATTGGCGCTGGTGGGCGAGTCGGGCAGCGGAAAAAGTACATTGCTGCATCTACTTGGAGGTCTGGACAGGCCAACGGAGGGTGCGATATACTTCGGGCAGAATGACATTTGCCAG
>JALYIB010000262.1 GCA_030775965.1 Acidobacteriota bacterium
CTACTCCACCAGCGAATAATTAAAAAAAAAACCCTCCAGTTCATCCACCAGCTTCGTGTCCGTAATCGCCGCCCCATAAGGCGTGACGAACGGTTTGCGGGTAAGCCCCAGGCACTCCGGCTGTCCATAATGCGACGTGCCCAGAATTACAAAAGTGCGATCCGCATCCGCCGGAGTCAGCGCCGAATAAGCCGCCCGATAAGCTTCCACGCCGCCAAAAGGACTTACGTGCGGAGCCGCGATCGCCAGCACCTGCCCATTCCCTGTCCCCTTCGTTTTCGCGCCGCTCAAATACTCAGCAAAGGTCGACCGCAACTCATCAGCCTCGCCCGGATACCCCGTGCCCGCGTGCGCCGCCTCGCGCAGCGAAGCCTCCGCGAATGCCCCTTCTGCTTCCTCCCGCCGCCGCCCGAAATTTTCATCCTCCAGAAAACCCGCCTCGCTGAGCGCGTTCAAAAGGTTGTTTTCCAGATCGCCCGCCTGCACGTCGCCGGTGATGCGCACCAGATGCGCCCGCAAATCCAGCGCGCTGTGCTGCCCGTCGAAATATTCCAGACACTCCACCAGCGCCGGCGGCACGATCAACGTGGCATCGGAGAAATGGAAGGGATCGCGAATCACCAGCCCGGGTTTGTCCTCGAACGGCGAAGGCATAAAATCGAGCGTCATTCGCAAGCGCGGCAGCATGGAAACACCAGCATACAATTGAAGGGACCCCAGTGCCCACGCCTCTCGATGAGTATCGCGCCCGCGCCGAACGTTGGCGCACCCAACATACGAAAAGTGAACAGCGCTCGCGACAGCTTGGCAACGCGCGACTCGCCACCGGCCTAGCCGCGGTCGCCATCGCCGCGCTCGCCATCGGCGCCGGCATCCTCTCGCCGTGGTGGCTGCTGCTCCCCCTGATCGTCTTCGTGGTTTTGGCGGTCCTCCACGATAGCGCCGACAAGCAGCGCGACGCAGCCCTCCGCGGCACCGCATACTACGACCGCGCCCTGGCCCGTATCGAAAACCGCTGGGTCGGCAAAGGCCACCAAGGCGAAGCCTTCCGCGATCCCAAGCACCTGTACGCCGACGATCTAGACTTACTCGGCCCCGCCTCCGCCTTCGAATTGCTCTCCACCTCGCGCACCGCCACCGGCGATCGCATGCTGGCCGAGTGGCTCCTCGCCCCCGCTGCGCCCGAAGTCGTGAAAGCGCGCCAGGCAGCCGTCACGGAATTGCGCGAACGCCTCGACCTCCGTGAAGACATCGCGCTCATGGGCGAAGACATCCGCACCGCCATTGACGATCAGGCCCTGAAGACCTGGGGCCAGCGCCCCGCCGTTCGCTTCTTCCCCGGAGCCCGCTGGATCGCACTAGCGCTAGCCTGCGCCGCACTCTCAACGTTCGTCCTCTTTCTCTCCCAAGTGCTGAGCCTGCGGCCGTTTTTAGCCGTGGTCCTCGCCGAACTAATCTTCGGATTAGCAGTGCGCGACAGCGTGCGTAACGTTTCCACACTCGTCTCAACGCCCGCCCGTGAACTGAAATTAGTGCGCCTGTTGCTAGAGCGTTTAGAAAAAGAACCCTTCCAATCGCCACGCCTCCAGCAACTAACGCAAGCGCTCGACCTGCACGGCCTAACCGCGTCCGCCGAAATCCGCCGCCTGGAACGCTTCGTCGAATATCTGGACTCAGCGCGCAACCAATTCTTCCGTCTGCTAGCCGCGCCGCTCGTGTGGATCCCGCAATTCACCATGGCCATCGAAAAATGGCGTCAGGACTGCGGCCCGCACATCGCCGAATGGGTCGCCGCAGTCGGCGAGTTCGAAGCCCTCTGCTCGCTGGCAACCTTTGCCTATGAGCGCCCCGACGCCGTGTTCCCGGAATTAGTCTCCGAGCCCGCACCGCTCTTCGACGGAGCCGCTGTCCGCCATCCCCTCCTCCCACACAACCACGCCGTAGGCAACGATGTGAAGTTGGACAGCGCGTGCTCGTTGTGGATCGTAAGCGGGTCCAATATGTCCGGCAAGAGCACCCTTCTCCGCGCCGTCGGCTTGAACGCCGCCCTAGCCTGGGCCGGAGCCCCCGTATGCTGCGCGCGCCTGCGAGTGTCGCCCCTGCGCATCGGCGCCTCCATCCGCGTCAACGATTCTCTAGCCGACAACAAGTCGCGCTTTTACGCCGAAATCAGCCGCCTGCGCGATATTGTGGATCTCGCCCGCGCCGGCCAGCCCACTTTGTTTTTACTCGACGAGCTCCTAAGCGGCACCAACTCGCACGACCGCCGCATTGGAGCTGCCGCCGTCATCCAAGGCCTAGTCGAGCGCGGGGCAATCGGACTTGTAACGACGCACGACCTCGCACTAGCCGAAATCACAGCGACCCTAGGCGAGCGCGCCCGCAACGTTCACTTCGAAGATCACATCGAAAACGGCGAAATCCATTTCGACTACCATCTGCGTACCGGAGTGGTCGAGCGCAGCAACGCCCTGGAGCTAATGCGCGCCGTGGGACTGGACGTATAGGGACTAGATGTATAGTGAGCCTATGAACGTCCTGATCACCGGCGCCAACGGCGGATTGGGCACCGCCGTGTGCCAGGAATTCCTGGCGGCCGGCGCGAAAGTCATCGGCGTAGCGCTCGAATGGAAACAGCCCGCCTCCTTCACCACCATCTCCGCGGACGTCACAACCGGCGCCGGCTGCGAATCCATGGTGAAACAAGCGCTGGAACACGGCCCCATCGACGCCTTGGTGCACCTGGTAGGCGCTTTCGCGGGCGGCTCGCCCGTGTCTGAGACCACCGATCAAACCTGGGACAGCATGATGAACGTCAACCTGCGCGCCGCCTTCTGTTGCATGCGTGCCGTTCTCAAGCCCATGCAGACCGCCGCTCGCGGACGCATCGTCGCCATAGGAACCCGCATGGCCGTCGAGCCCTCGCCCAACTTCGCAGCCTACGCAGTGTCGAAGGCCGCGTTAGTCGCGCTAGTCAAGAACGTCGCCGCCGAAGGCCAGAAATTCGGAGTGACCGCCAACGTGGTCCTGCCATCCACCATCGACACGCCCGCAAACCGAGCCGCCATGCCGAAAGCAGATTTCTCGCGCTGGGTAGCGCCGCAATCCATCGCCAAGCTCCTGGTGTTCCTAGCGTCGAACGCCGCCGCCGACACCAGCGGCGCTGTAATTCCAATTTACGGGAGGGCTTAAATGCGCAAAAAAATGACAGCCGCCGAGATCAAGGCCGCACTGCCGAAGCTAGCCGGCTGGAAAGTGAAAGCCGGCAAGCTGCATCGCGAATACAAGTTTCCCGACTTCAAGCACGCCATGAAGTTCATGCATTCCGCCGTCCCCGGCATCAACAAAATGGACCACCATCCCGAGTGGTTCAACGTCTATAACAAGGTGATCGTCGATCTCAACACCCACGACGCCGGCGGCATCACCGCCAAGGATTTCGAACTCGGAGAGTTGCTCGAAGGATTATCCAAACGCGCTCTATGAGGTGGGCCTGGCTCGGAATCGCAATGCTGTTCACGCCAGCAGCGCGGGCGCAGGAAACCTTTTCCG
>JALYIB010000263.1 GCA_030775965.1 Acidobacteriota bacterium
TGGCCGGCATGGCTGGTTGTATCGCGTCACAGAGAACTTTTTTGAACGCCTGCAAAGTTTTTACGAACGTACGCTGCGCTTCACGCTGGACCACAGTTTTATGATGCTGGCGTTATCGATGGCCGTGCTGGCCGCAACCGGGTGGTTGTTCAATGCCGTGCCGAAAGGCTTTATTCCGACCGAGGACCACAACGAAATCTCGACGCAGCTGGAATTTCAAGAAGGCATTTCCTATAGCGATATCTCCCGTGAAATGCTGAAGCTCACGGACTTGGTGCGCGGCGATCCGGCGGTCGATTCCTACAGCACCAGCGTGGGAGGCAGTTCCGGGGCCACCAACATCGGGCGGATTTTCTTCGATCTCCTTCCCATCCGGCAGCGGCCGGGACAGCCTACGGCGGACCAAGTAATCGCCAGGCTGCGGCCGAAGCTCAACAGCCAGAACTCCGCGCGCGCCTTTTTGCAGAATCCGCCCCTGATTCGCATTGGCGGGGCGTTGACCAAGAGTCTGTATCAATACACCCTGCAAAGCGGCGACATTCATCTCCTCCGCAGCAGCGCGCAGATGTTTGAGAAAGAATTGGCCCAAATCCCGGGCCTGACGGGCGTCACCAGCGATCTGCAAATCAAGAGCCCGCAGGTGACGCTGGAGATTGACCGCAACCGCGCCGCCGCGCTGCATGTGAGCCCGGAACAGATTGAGAATGGATTGTTTGCGGCCTATGGACCGCAGTGGGTGTCCACCATTTATGCGCCCGGCGATCAATACCGCGTCCTGCTCGAAGTAGACCGGCGCTTTCAGGACGATCGTGGAAAAATTTCCGCGCTCCGCATCCGGTCAGAGGACGGCCATCTGGTCCCGATGGATTCGCTGGTGCGTTATACAACGCAGGCGGGCCTGACTACGGTGAACCACTATGGCCAATCGACCGCAGTCACGCTGAGTTTCGATCTGTTGCCGGGAGTGGCCTTGGGCGACGTCGTGGATCACATTCAGGAGCTCGCCGCGCAAAAACTTCCCGACAGCGTTACGGCGCGCTTTCAAGGCACGGCGCAGGCATTCCAGCAATCCACGCGCAATTTGGCGCTGCTGCTGGTGGTGGCGATTTTAGTGGTGTATATCGTGTTGGGCATTTTGTACGAGAGTTTTGTGCACCCTTTGACAGTGCTCTCGGGCCTGCCGTCGGCCGGATTCGGAGCACTGCTCACGCTGTATCTTTTCGATCTGCCGCTGGACGTGTACTCGTTTGTAGGCCTGATCCTATTGGTGGGCATCGTCAAGAAGAACGCGATCATGCAAATCGATTTCGCTTTGGACGCCGAACGCCGGCTGGGACTGGCTCCACGGGAAGCAATTTTTCAAGGCTGCGTCACGCGTTTTCGCCCGATCATGATGACCACCATGGCCGCGTTGTTAGGCGCCGCGCCGATCGCTGCCGGGCAGGGCGCGGGAGGCGAGGTGCGCCGGCCCTTGGGGATGTGCATTATCGGCGGGCTGGTATTTTCGCAACTTATCACCTTGTATTTAACGCCGACGGTATATCTGTACCTGGGGAAATTCCAAGCGCTCAAAAGCGATCGGCTGCCGGTGTACTCGGCCGATGAAGAAGCGTTCGCGGCCACTGGCGATTGACGCGCCCGGGGGCAACATTCCGCAACGCGGCGCGCTATGCCTCCGCTTTAATGATGTTCCTCATAAGAGCGGCTTGCTGTTGGTAAGGAAGCTAGAGGATGGGGGGATTTTGGGTTACCTGCGGAAAATCCTAGGGTGATGGCCTGAGTGTAATCAGGACTCCCGATCTATGGCTATCACGGTCAAGAAGATGGAATATGGCATTATGCATTGGGAAAACGTGGCCGTGGATGCGCCGATCGGGCTCGGTCTTCAGTCGGATCAACGACAGTCGGATCAACGACAGTCGGATCAACGACAGACTCAGCGGCGCGAAATAAATCAACCCGCAATCGTGACCGTACTTGGAACCGCTGGCCAGATTTTTCACGGTGAGGTCCGAAACGTGAGCGAAGGCGGGACCCAAATCCTGCTCGGCCAGCCTGTGGGATACGGCTCCCTGGTGACGATCGATCACGACGATAATCGCCTCCTGGGCGAGGTGGTCTATTGCCAAAAAGAGCAAGCCGGCTGGCTGGTGGGCGTTCGCATTGAACACGCCTTGTTTGGGCTGGCAACACTCCCCTCGCTGCGGGAATGGAATTGATATTGGCGGCCCCGGGAGGAGTCGACTGCTAGCTCAAGCCATTTCGATCGCGATGCTTGCCATGTCGATCTCCGGCGTGAGCCCGCGGGGGACGGCCGTGATCGGACGCATTTCGGACGGCTCTCATGCGGTTTCCGGTGCGATTGTGACCATCAGCAATCGAGGGTTCGTGCAGAGTACGACAACGGACGAAACCGGACGGTTCCTATTCGAGGCGGTGCCCTCCGGGCGGTATGCCTTCAGGACCTCAGCCCAGGGCTACGCTGTGTACGAATGCCCGATGGTGATTCGCGACGGCGATCGCCGGGTGAATCGGGTCAGTATAACCGCCTTAGTTTCAGCGGATCGACAAACTGTTTCGGTGGCTGAGCTCAGGCGCCGGCAGTGGTTTTCCGCCGCTCCCAAACAGACCGAAAACGTGCAGGACAGCCTTCGATAAGAAGCTGCTTTGGCTGGGCGTTCGTGGCCGACCACGAATGCCGAATGCAAAAGCTTCTGGTTGCGATGCTTGCGGCTTCGCCTCTTACCGCCAGGCGGCTAGTGCTGCAGAGGTTCTGAAATCGTCGCATCTTCGCATTATCGCGGCCTGCGAATTCCAATGTTCAAAAGCAAGCGGCTGCTGCTGCGCTGGGCCGAAGAAGAAGCATTCTCCGCTGGAGATTGACGCGCCAGGGTGGTTCAATGGGACGAGGAGATCAGAAAATGGAAATGAAGCAGAAGATGGCAATTTCTGGCGCTGGTCTGATCGTGGCGGGCGTTGGATTCGGTATTGTGGGAGCGGCGCTGTTAGTCCCGGCGGCGTTCGCGTGGACCACGCGGCTGATTGAAAGGCGGGCAGACGATTTTACCGCCAAGATGGAAGGGGCCTCCAAAACCGTGGGGGCGGTAGCGGGAACTCTGCATCGCTCCTTCAAGGAAGCGAGAAGAGCCGGGCTGGCCGACATTAAACGCAGCCGTTCGGCTGAAGGGACTGTCGCTGGCTAGGCTGGTCTGAAGATGCTGGTCTGAAGAACCTTGTCTGAAGAACCTTGTCTGAATAACCAGGGACGCTGCCGTATCGTACGCCGCCACTTTCGTCACGTTCGCCGAAGAGTCTGGAGCCAAGGTAACCCCCGCTGGTATTCGTCCGGGTTTAAAGTCTTGGTCCACGGCGCCGAAAAGAGCAGAGGGCGGCTGGCCCAAGATAGGCGGGGATATTGGTGGTTAAGATTCTTCGGCACGGTGGGGAGCACGGTCTGGTTACTCCGGCATTCGACGTTTCGCGAAGCAGCGGACTGCTGGGGATCGTCGCGGGATTGACCGCGCTCTGCGGCTGGTCGGTGCTGCCGCTCTACGTCATACGCCATCTGTGGTTGATTTCGCAGATTCATCCCAACGCCGCACTGGGGTTCATTCTGGTGGGTTTCTCGCTGCGCCTGGCGCGCTACGATGGCGCTACCGCCTGGGTGCACGGCGCCTGCAAGTTGTTCCGTATTTCCGTGGGGCTGCTGGGACTGCTATCGCTAGCCAATATCTGGTTTCACTGGAACTGGGGAATCGACAAATTCGTCGTGCGCGATGCGACGGCTGGGATGCCGGGACCGATGCCGCCGGCGGCGGCCTTATGTTTCTACCTGCTGGGTTGTGCGCTGGTTCTGTTGACCGCCGGGCGCAGCCTCTTATGCCAGATCCTCAGCTTGACGGTGGCCACCATAACCACGGCCACTCTGGTCGCTAGCGCTTACGCTTGGTTCGCGCCGCAAACACTGCCGGGCTACCTCGGAATGCCCGCGGTTACGGCGCTGGTGCTCCTCATTTTGTCCCTGGGCGTGGTCAGCTCAAATGCGCACTACGCCCTGCTGACCGCGATGACCAGCAACAGCGTGGGCGGGGCCATGGCGCGGCGGCTCCTGCCGGCGTCTCTATTGATCCCGCTGGCGCTGGGTTTCCTGCGCCTGCAAGGGCAAGACGCGGGATGGTTCAGTCCGGGCGCCGGACTCGTGCTGCACGTGGTCGCAACCATGCTGCTGCTGGCGCTTTTTATCTGGTGGAATGCAGCGGCGCTCGATCGCATCGCGCGCGAGAACGGGCGCTTCGAACACGCGGTGCAGGACACCCAGGCGGCGCTGCTCGAGATACTGCGGCATGTCAACAATGCCGCTTTCGCGCACGATCTGACGGGGAATCTAACATTCTTCAACGCCGCCGCCGAGCGCTTGTTTGGAATTACCGCGGCCGAAGCGCGGCGGCGAAATGTCTGCACCGTGGTCACCCCCCCATCGGCGGCGAGCGTCCGTTCGATTTTGTCCAGCGGCCTGATCGGCGGCGCATGCCATCCGGAATCCGTGGTTCTGTTGACCAGCGCCGGTGAACAGGAGTGCGCGGTTTTGACGATCCCCATGTGCGATCGCAATGGTAATCCGGGCGGCTTCTTTTCTCTCGTTTCCCCGCTGTTCACGGGGACCCCTTCGAAAGCCAGCACCTTGGAGCCCGCGTCCGATCCCGTCAGCGCGTAGCCTGCGCGGGCCTTAGGGAGCCGCGACGGGCGCCGGTGAGGGCTTGGCGCTGTATTGCGCCACCAACTCCAGCAGCGCCGACGCGGCCACGGGTTTTGAAAGGTAGTTATCCATGCCAGCGACGAGGCAGCGTTCACGGTCTCCGGCCATGGCGTGGGCGGTCATCGCGATGATGGGGATGTGGCGATCCGAGTGTCGTTCCTTCTCGCGAATCAGCTGGGTCGCTTCAAATCCGCCCATTTCGGGCATTTGCACGTCCATGAGGATCAGGTCGAAGGGTTGTTCTTCTAACATCTTTAAGGCGACCTTGCCATTTTCAGCAATGGCCACGCTGTGCCCAGCCTTCTCCAGAATCCGCGTGGCGACGCGTTGATTGACGGCGTTGTCCTCGGTAAGGAGTATGCGCAAGGGGTGGCTATCCTTCGCCTTTTGCGTAGGGATTCCCGTTCCGACGTTGAGTTCGGGCAGGGGCTGGGTGAGCGACGTGTCGCGCGCGATTGCCGAAGCAATCGAGGCGCGCAGCTCGGCGCGGCGAACGGGCTTGGTGAGATAAGACGAAACTCCCAGTTTCCGGCAGCGCGCGATGTCGTCCCCGCGGTCCCCGGAGGTTAGCATCAGAATCACCATCTTCGTCAATTCAGGAGATTCGTTGATCCGTTTTACCAGCTCGAATCCGTCCATTTCCGGCATGTGGACATCGGTGAGAACCAGACTGAAGGGATGGCCCCGCTGGACGCCGCGCCGCAGGTGTGCTAGAGCCTCCGGGCCGCTGGCGGCCGGCGACGGCAGCATCCCCCAGCCCCACAGCATGTCCGCAAGGATGCGCCGGTTGGTAAGATTGTCGTCGACCACCACCACGC
>JALYIB010000264.1 GCA_030775965.1 Acidobacteriota bacterium
GAGAAGTCGCCGTTGTTGGCTTCGGTGACGGCGGCGAGGCCGAGCTGCAGTCCCGTGCGGCGCGAGGTGCTTTCGACTTCGGGGGTGGCTTTCAGGATTTTTTCAACGCCGAGCAGGACGTCGTTGGTGTCGGCGAGCGACGATCCGGCAGGCATCAAGTAATCGAGGATGAAACCGCCTTCGTCCATTTCGGGAAGCAGATCGCTGCCGAGCGAACGGTAGCACAGGAACGACGCACCGATGAGTAATGCGCAGCCAAGGGTTAGCGCCAGGGGATGCGCTAATACGAAGCGGAGCGCGCGAACGTAGGCGCGAAGGACGCGGCCCATGAACCCGGTGGCTGTTACGTGGCCGTGGGCGTCCGCTGCTTCGGAGCCTTGGCCTTTGCGGCGCAGGAAATAGTGGCTAAGGGTGGGGGTCCAGGTGACAGCTAGCGCCAATGAAGTGAGCAGCGCGGTGCCGACGGTGATCGCCAGAGCGCGGAAGAACGTGCCGGTGACTCCGGTGATGGTGATCAACGGGAGGAAGACCACGATGGGCGTGACGGTCGATCCGACTAGCGGAACGCGAATTTCGCGCAGGGCGCTACGTATGGCCTCGCCGCGGCTTTGGCCGGAATCGCGGTGCATCACGATGTTTTCGACGACGACGATGGCGTCGTCGATCACCAGACCGACGGCGGCTGCGAGTCCTCCGAGGGTCATCAGGTTGAAGCCTTGACCCATGAGGCGCATGGCGATGAGAGTGATCGCGATGGTTGCTGGAATGACCAGGGCTGCCACCAGCGAGCTGCCCCAGTCGCGCAGGAACAAAACCAGAATGATGGCGGCTAAAATCAGGCCGATCAGAATCGCGTCGCGAACGCTGTTGATGGAATCGCGGACCAGCGTCGATTGGTCGTAAAACGTTTGCACCTTCACGCCGGCAGGCAGGGTTTGCTTGATCTGATCGAGCTCCGCCGTGGCCGCGTCGGCGACGGAAACGGTGTTGCTGTCGGGCTGGCGGAAGATATTGAGGAGCACGGCGGGCGTGCCGTTGGCGGTGACCATCGTGTAAACCGGCATCACCGACGGCTTCACTTCGCCAATGTCGGCGATGCGGATGGGCACGCCGTTGGGCGTGGTGCGCACGACAATGTTGCCGATTTCGCTGGGATCTTTGGCTTGGCCGGTGACAAGCGTGAGCGAGAGCTCGTGATTGTTCTCGATCAATCCGGGCGAATCGATCATGTTGGTTTTGGCGACGGCGTCGAGAATTCCGGGGACGGTCACTTGCGCCTGCAGGAGTTTGGCGGGGTCGGGAATGATGTGGAATTCGGGAACCTGGCCGCCTTGAAGAACCACCATCGACACGCCGTTGACGCGGTTGAGGCGCGGCTTGACAATGTAGTTGGCGAGTTCCCAAAGCTGGGCTTGCGTGAGCGTGCCGGAGGTCAGGCTGTAGGCCAGAATGGGGAAGGCGGCGAAGGTCAGGCGATTCGCGGTGAGTTTCGCGGTGGGCGGCAACGTCGATTGCACGCGGGCCAGGGCGGCGTTCACGTATTGCAGGGTCTGGAACATGTCGACGTTCCAGTTGAAGAAAAGATTCACTTCGCCGGAGCCGCGGCTGGTGGTGGATTTCACCGATTCGAGTCCGGGCACGCTGTTCATGGCCTCTTCGATGGGGCGCGTGACGGTGACTTCCATTTGATTGATGGGTGCCACGCCATTGTCGATGCCGACAACGATGCGCGGAAAATCGGTGGAAGGAAAAACGGCTACGGGAATGGTGAAGGCCAGATAGACGCCGATCGCGATCAGCGTAATGATGACGAAAATAATGGGGCGCGAGAAACGCCCTGTCCAGTGCTCGGACGCGGCCTCCACGGCGGGGGAGATGGTCGATGGCTCGATCATGTGGCTTTAAGCCTTACTTGCCTTTGTCGTCGTCGGCGTCATCCTCGTTGTCATCCTCGCTCTTGGGTTTCTGAATGGCCACCTTGGCTTTGTCTTCAAGGCCCAGGCCGCCGGAGGTGACCACTTGATCGCCTTCCTGCAAGCCGGTGAGAATTTGCACGCGCATGCCCTGGCGCACGCCGGCGACGATGCGGCGCTCATGCGCGACGGAATCGCTGGTGATCACCATGACCTTCTGGCCGCCTTCGTCGGAATTGAGCAGCGCCGCGGTGGGCACGACGATGGTGTTTTGAATGGTCTCGGCGATGATCGACACGCGCACGGTTCCGCCTGGCTTCAGCTTCTCGCCGGGATTGGGAATTTGCACCCAAACCTCGACGGTGGTGGTGTTGGGGTCAACCGACGGGCTGACCACGGTGACTTTGCCGGCGATGTCGCCATCGGGACCGGCGAGGCGGGCGGGGCGGCCCACGCTTATAGCGGAGGCTTCTTTGACGGGCACGTTGGTGCGCGCCACTAATTGAGAGATGTCGACAATCGAAACCAACGGGCTTCCGCTGGCGGCGATTTCTCCGGGATAAACCGAGCGATCAGCGATCACGCCGCTGATGGGACTGCGGATCTGCCCGTAGGAAACCTGCACGGCGGCCGAATTGTAATGCGCTTTCGCGGCGGCCACCTGCGCCTGGCCACCGGCGATGGCTTCGCGCTGGCTCACTTGATTCAGCGCCTGTAAATGGTGCTGCGCGACGTCGAACTGGCTTTGCGCCTGTGATAGCGCGACTTTCGCGTCGTCCACAAGCTTCTGCGCCAGCGCGCCCTGGCGCTGCAATTCGACACGATTGTCGTAGAGCTTCTTGGCGGCGTCGAGCGTCTGCTGCGCCGAGCGCACATCGGACTCGGCTTTGCTGCGATCTTCGCCGACGGTCGCGCCGGTCAGGGTTTGATAGGCGGCTTGCGCCTGCTCGTATTGGTGCTTGGTCTCTTCGGCGGACGCCGCCAGGTCGCCACTCTCGAGTTCGGCCAGCAGTTGGCCCACGCGCACGTGATCGCCGCGATTGACCAGAATGCGCTTCACGGGAGCGCTGATCTTGGGCGTTACATTCGCTTGGTTGATGGGATAAAGCACGGCGTCGGCGGTGACCACGTGATCGATGGCGCCGCGCACCGCGGTTTCGACGGTCACCGGCGTGGGCGCCTCCTGTGCTCCCGCCGCTTCCTTGGCGGCGCCGGCCTTGCCGCATCCCGCGAGGAGCAGGCCCATTGCGAGCAGACCCGTGATCAGGTGCGATCTGGTGATGGATAGCATGTTCAGAGAACCTAAAACGTTCCGGTCAGCGTCTGCAGATTCGCTACCGCCAAACGGTACCGGCTGAGCCCGTCCACATAGGCGTTGCGCGCCTGGATCAGGGTGCTTTGGGCGTCAACCAGTTCCAGTATAGTAGCCTCGCCGGCTTGATACCGCAAGGCGTTCAGGCGCAGGCTTTCCGAGGCTAGTTCGACCGTGTGCTGGAGCGAATCCACCTGCTCGCGGGAGGTTTGCGCTTCGGCGTAGAATCCCTGCAAGTTGCGGATGAGGGTGCGTTGCGCCGCACTTAATTCCACGCTGGCCTGATTGCGCTTGAGTACGGCCTGGCGGACTTTGCTGGCGCGCGCTCCCCAGTCCCACACCGGCACGTTTAGGGAAACGGTGAGGAAGAAGCCCAGATTGGGGACGGGGCCTTTTTGCGGGTCGGCGGCGACGGTGCTGTGCAGAGCGAAGGCGTTGGCTTCGATGCCGTAGGCGAAGTCGGCGGTGAGCGAAGGAAGATAAGTCTGGCGCGCCAGCGTGACGTCGAGACCGGCGCCGCGCAGCGTTGAGCTGGCTGCCTTCAGGTCAGGATTTTCGCGCTCGGCCATGGACTGGATCTCGGGGAGGGCGGGGAGCGCGGGGGCTAGCGCCAGATCGTCCACCAGGTTGAAGTTCTGGTCGAAGTCCCGGAACAGCATCACAGCCAGATCGAGGCGCGCGTTCTCCATGGCGAGTTTGGATTCGCGAAAAGCTTGGTCCTGGGCGGCCACTTGCAGGTCGGCTTTGACGGTGTCGCTCTTCGCTACTTCGCCGCCGCGTTCCAGATTCTGGCTGATGTCGAAGTAGCGCTTCGCTTCGTCGAAAGCCTGCTGCGCGGTGGCGTATTTGCGTTGGGCGGTGAGGAGCGCGTAGTAGGCGCGCGTCACGGTAACGGCCACGCCGCGGCGCGTGATTTCCACTTTCGCTCTGGCTAACACCTCGGACTCTTTGGCGCGCTTAATGCCGGTCCGGGTGACGGCGGCGGTGAAATCCTGATGGGCCACGGCCCAATCGCGATAGACGTGCACGCCGTCGTTGGTGACGAAGCGTCCGCTGGGAAAGACGCCATTGCCTTGGGTAAGCATATAGTCGGATTTCGCGGACAGTGAAGGACGGGTGGCCGCGCGCGCCTGCTGGACATCTTCATGCGCCGCGTTGGCGTCGCTCACGGCGGCCAGCAACTGGGGCACGTTGCTTTGGGCGCGCGCCAGGGCGTCTTGTAAAGTCAGGGTCAGAGGCGCCGAAGAAAGCGATGGGGGCGCGGTCGCAGGGGCCTGCCCCAGTGCGAGTTCGGAAAGCGCGCCGGCGCAGAGGCACAAGTATAGTTTTAAGCTCATGGGCTTCACCTCACTATTCAACCATTCCAGTCTTAAGATTGGCTGAAAATGCTTACTCAGCTAATCTTAAGCTTGTGCCAGTATCTTAACTTGTAGATTGCACATTTTCTAAGGAGCGCCGTTTATGAAGAAAGTTCTGTTCGTGATGCTGGCCAGCGTCGCCTTGGCCGCGCCGCCGGCTTACAAGGTTATCGACAAAATTAAAATTGGGGGCGGGGGACGTTGGGACTATTCCTACGTCGACACCGCCAACCATCGCCTCTACGTATCGCATGGCACGCAGACCGAGGTGATCGACACGGCCACCGATAAATTGGTGGGCACCATTCCGGGAACCAACGGCGTGCATGGAATCGCCATCGCCACGGACCTGGGCAAGGGCTTCACCAGCGACGGCGGCGACAACGATGTTTCGGTTTTCGATTTGAAGACGCTGAAGGTTTTGAGCAAGGTGAAGACGGGGCAGAATCCGGACGCCATTATTTACGAACCGGTGACGCATCGCGTGTTCACGTTCAACGGACGCAGCTCGGATGCGACCGCGATCGACGCCAAGACCGGCGATGTGATCGCGGCGTCGATTCCCGTGGGCGGCAAGCCGGAGTTTGCGCAGATCGACGGCAAGGGCCATATCTACGCCAATGTCGAAGACAAGAACGAGATCATCGAAGTGAACGCGAAGGACGCGCTAGTGGCCAAGCGTTATTCGATTGCGCCCTGTGACAGTCCTAGCGGGCTGGTGATCGAT
>JALYIB010000265.1 GCA_030775965.1 Acidobacteriota bacterium
GCCTTGCGCAAGGCACTACGAACTTCTTTGATCGCAAGTGGATTTGCCGTTGAGGAGGCTCGTGACGGTGAAGAAGCCCTGATAACAGCCCGACGGCATCCGTTCGATTTGGTGCTGCTCGACATCAACATGCCTGGTATCGATGGCATCGACGCCTGTCGGCGAATGCGCGGAATCTCACCGCGCGCCGGTATTGTTATGGTTACCGTCCGCGACTCCGAAGACGATAAGGTTCGGGCTTTGGAAGCCGGCGCCGACGATTATGTCACTAAGCCTTTTAAGCTTCGAGAACTCACCGCACGTCTGCGGGCGGTTCTTAGACGGACCTGCGTCGCCGAGGCCGCACAATTGTCCGTGCTGCACGCCGGCAAATTGAAAATCGATTTAGAACGCCGTCTTTTGTGGCGAGACGAAGAAGAAGTTCATCTTTCTCCAACTGAGTTCGATTTATTGGCATTCATGATGAAAAACATGGGGGCTCCGCTGACGCACAGCAAGCTCCTTCGTACCATCTGGGGTCCCGAATATGGCGGGGAACTGGAGTACCTGCGGTCGTATGTAAGAATGCTGCGACGCAAGATTGAAGACGATCCGGCAAAGCCCAAGTATATTCAGACGGAACCCTGGGTCGGATATCGCTTTCGTAATCCTTCCGATCCCGATTCGCCGCCCGCTGAGGACGACGACTAATCCAAAGACTGGTAAGTCTCGATCTAGTCGACTTTGTACAATTCAGTACTGCTAGTGTGCCGCTATCGATCTTCGCTCAAGCTTTTATTACTTTTTTAGATTTCTCCGTTTACTCAGACTCAGGCAAACGAACTGGCGACTTCTTGCATCCCCATCCGGGATGGGGTAAGATCCAATCCACATGCCTCTATAACGCCATGTTTTCTGGGGGACGATTGCGTGCGGGCGCGGGGACGGGCGCCAACCAGTTCGTGAGCTTGATGCATTCGCAACTCAACGGAGGCAGGTAATGACGAGTACGAACATGAGACATAATCGGAACGCAGACCTGACCAGGCGCAGGATGCTGGCAAGCGTGGGCGGAATCATCGCGGCGTTTCCCGCGGGACTGGCGAAGGCCGCGCCACCGATCAGTCCGGAGATGACTAAGCTCAGCGCCTATATGAGCGAGGCCGGGGGCCGCGCACTTCCCGCCGAAGTGATCGAAAAAGCAAAGCAGCACATCCTGGATACGTTCGCCGCGATGATCTCCGGCTGTGAGCTGGCGCCGGGGCGCGCGGCCATCCAGTTCGCCCGTGCCTACGGGGGCGAGAAGGTCGCTACGGTGGCTGCATCCAACATCACGTGCGGCCCGATCGAGGCTGCACTCGCAAACGGTGTGTTGGCTCATGCCGACGAGACCGACGATTCGGCGGGGGGCGGGTGGCATCCCGGCTGCAACGTGGTGCCGGCCGCGCTAGCTACCGGAGAGCAATGCGGCATAAGTGGAATGCACTTCGTCCGCGCCGTGACGCTCGGTTACGACATTGGCGCGCGCGTCCTCGCCACTTTACGTCCTGGTGTGTTCGAGACTCACAAGAGCACTCACTCCATTGCCGGAGGCTTCGGCGCCGCCGCTGCCGCGGGCTGCGCGTCCAGTCTGACGGCTCAGCAAATGCGGTGGCTACTCGATTACACCGCGCAGCAATCCTCCGGCATCGCGGCGTGGGATCGCGACACCGATCATATTGAAAAGGGTTTCGTGTTCGGCGGCATGCCGGCGCGCAGCGGGGTCACCTCTGCCTTGCTGGTCAAGTCGGGATGGACCGGAATCGACGACATCATGACGGGAGATGACAATTTCCTTCTGGCCAATGCGCCCCACGGCGATGCCTCCGGGCTGATCGACAAGCTGGGCGAGCTTTACGAGATTACCCGGACCAGCATCAAGAAATGGAGCGTGGGAACGCCCATTCAGGGACCGCTCGATGCGCTGGAGATCATGCTGAAGAAACGCCCCTTTGAAGCGGACCAGGTGAAGGAAGTGGTGGTTCGAATGAACCCAGGCTCGGTGGTGGACAACCGCGAGATGCCGAACGTGTGCATTCAACATATGATCGCCGTGATGCTGATCGACAAGACCGCGACCTTCCAGGCCACGCATGACAAGGCACGCATGCAGGACCCAACGGTTCTCCGCCACCGTGCGAAGGTGCAGCTCGACCCTACCGCTGGGCTACCGCTCGTCACCATCACGCTTACCGACGGGACGCGTTTGAGCGAGGATGTCGCCGCCGTGCTCGGCACTGCCCGCAATCCGATGACCCGCGATCAAATTGTGGAAAAATGCCGCAGCCTGATGACGCCAATTCTCGGTAATTCCGCCAGCGCGAAACTGATCGAGAGAGTTTTGGATATGGAGCGGATCAAGAACGTCCGCGAGCTTCGCCCCTTCCTGCAGCGAACTTGACAAATTGCTTGCCGACCACCGATTCCCTAGATCGCGATCCGCTGAGGGCTGGCGCACAACCTCCGCAGCCTAGGCAATTCCAAAATCAACAGACCCCCGTGCCACAATAGTTCAAGTTGGCAATGCTTTTTCGAGATTATTGCACCGAAACCGAGAAAGACGCCGCTCCCTTGGGCAAGCTTTAGAGAGTCTGCAACAGCGGAACGCTCGACCTTCGCGAAATTATTTCGGCCCGCCTATTGACTATCTATGCATATGGAGGTAGAATCCTCCGTCAAGGTCTTAAGTAGGGCGCAATGTGCGCACCATCCCGTCACTTACCGCGGTAGAGGAGAATAGGATGCACTTATCGCGATATACTCGCGCTAGTTTTGTATTGTTATTTACCGGCTCCCTTGTTTGGGGACAGGCGGTTTCTCAAATCAGCGGCACCGCCAAGGATCAGTCTGGCGCTGCAGTGCCCGGCGTAAGCATTACCGCTACGCAAACAGACACCGGATTGCAGCGAACGACTGTTACCGAAGATTCCGGAGATTATATCCTCCCCAACCTTCCGCCGGGCCCGTACCGCGTCGAAGGCTCGAAGATGGGATTCCGCACTTATGTGCAAACAGGTATTGTCCTGCAAGTGGGCACCAGCCCCCAGGTGCCTGTCACCATGAACCTGGGTCAGGTTAGTGAGTCCGTTCGCGTCGAAGCCAACGCTTCGCAGTTGGATTTGCGCAGTTCCGGTGTGGGCAATGTTGTGGAGACGCAGCGCATTCTTGAATTGCCGCTGAACGGGCGTCTAGCCACCGATCTCATCGTGCTGAGCGGTGCCGCCCAGCAAACCAATATCACCAACGCATACGACATGCGGACGGGGGCGAAGTTTTCGATCGCGGGCGGTGTCGAGTACAGCGTCCAATATTATCTGGAC
>JALYIB010000266.1 GCA_030775965.1 Acidobacteriota bacterium
GCGCTGGTCCAATAAAATTGGTTCGGCCGTCTGCGAAAACAGATTGACGATTGGCGTCGTGTTGATGCGGAACGTCTTCGCCGAAACACCCAGCTCCAGAATTTGCCGCCGCTCGCTCAACTCAAACGGCGAGAACAAGAACACCAGTTCGAAGCGATTCTTGAATCCCAGCGGCCACGCCTCGCGCAGCCCCGTCACATCGAAAAAGAACAGCTTCTCCGGAAACGTGAAATATTCCTGCAATAAACGATACCCCGGAAAACTACGCCGCGGGTAGGGAAGCATGGATTCCCGCTCATCAAACCCCGCCGGCGTTAGATTCTCTGGCCGCAGCGCCACCGGCCGCACGCGCGAATTGGGCGTCGTATCGCGCACCAGAATCTGCACCGTATTGGCGCACAGTAGCTCGTAAAGCGTGTGCGCCACATTGGCGTCCGCCGCAATGTGCAGCCGCAAAGTATCCAGATCCAACTGCGCAAGCTGCGCATCCCCCGGCCCTTCAAACGAAATCCGAATCGCCGACGCCGCCTCCGCATTCTTCACCGCCGGCGACAGCCGATCCGGCGAAGTCCACTCCGCAGCCGTGATCCGCAAAGGCCACACCGTAGTCTCGAAACAGGTCTGGAACTGGCACGGCACGCCGCCCACCGGCTTCGAATTTAGAATCGAACCGCGCGGGACTCTTTGCGGCGAGGCAGCGCCGCCCTGGTCGACATCCAAATGCATCTCCACGATCGACATCGATGGAATCGGCCGTATGTAATGCGGATAGAGAATACTGAGCAGCGCCTCCGTGATCTCCGGAAACTCATCGTCGATCTTTAGATGAACCCGAGCCGCGAGAAACGAAAATCCCTCCAGTAGCCGCTCCACGTGAGGGTCGGCACTCTCTTTTTCAGTGTCGAGAACCAGACGGCTAGCGATTTTGGGATATTTCTCGGCGAACTCCGCGCCCAGTTGGCGCAGGTAATTCAGCTCGCGTTCGTAGTACAGCAGCAGATCGTCACGCACTGCGCTCGCCCCGGATTTGATATTCGCCGCTCGAAAGTTGCAGCGTAGTGTCGAACGACACTTGTTCGGGCGAAGGGTCCATCTGCAGCATGCCTTCGATCTGGAAATGTACCACGCGCGACGCGTGTCCCGGAGCGTCCACCAGCGTCACCCGCACTTCCTTCAAGCGTGGCTCGAAGATGGCGACGGTCTTTTCAAGCTCCACCAGCAGATGCCCGCGATCGCGCGGCGAATGAAGACTCAGCGCCGAGAAGTCCGGCAGCCCGTAGTTGAAGAGCGAATGCGATAGCTCCGCCAGCGAGTCCCCCGCCGCGTCCGGATTGCGCCGCGTATTCAGCAGCCATTCCAGATCGCGCCGCAGTGACGCCTTCAATTGCCGGATACTTTGCGCGCGCGTGGTATGCGGATCGGACTCCGCCCGCGGATCGCGGTCAATCAACCGGTCGATCAACGATGGTGTGACGGTGAGGTCGGAATCCGCTTTCGCCATGGCTTACCGCGCGCACTCCAAAGCCTGCACCGGATCCAGCCGCGAAATCTGCGCGTAAAGTTTTTGCTTGACCGCCGGGTCCCCATCCATTTTGCTGAGGCACCTATAAAGCATCGCCAGCGGATGCGCCACCGCGTCGGACGCCTCCCACTCCTCCAGCTTATGCGCCTCGATCGATCGCGCCAGCTCTTCGAGAATCGGTTGCGCCAACGCCTCATGGCTGGTCATCATGCACACCTGCGCCAATTGCAACTTACGCTGGAAGCGCGCCCGCCCCGATTGCTGCCGCGCAATGTCTTCCGACAACAGTTGAATCGCATCCGCGGCGCGTCCCGATCGTGCCGCCTCGACGGCCAGCGTAAAAGTGTCCGGCGGCATAGGTTCCCCGGGCGCCGCGCTCGCTTCGCCCGCCGGCTCATCGAAAGACGGCGCGGGCACTTCCGCCGGCGCACTGCCATTCGCCACCTGCACCACATCGCGAATCCACGCCTGCGTCTCCGCGTTCGCCGTCGCCGTGTCATCCATCAAGGTCAAATGCGGCAAGCTGGGCACATCCGCCAACAGCGCCCGCAATTCACTGATCACGGCTTTCGAAATGTTGTAATAACCCCATTCCTCCGCAGCCCGCACCACGTAGCGCTGTAGATCCAGCCAGCCACGCCCACACGCTTCCGCCATCGCGGTCTCCGCCACTTCCAGTACTTCCCCCCAGTTCGCTTCGAGCGACAACCGCTTAATGTTCTGCCGGACTTCCGAAGTCGGCGGCACCAGCGCCGTCGGATCGGGCGACTCACCGTATCCGCGTACCTCTCCCCACCGATATCCCCGCAGCAACAGATAAGGCCCAGGGTTCGACGGATCTTGTTGGCGCAGGAAGCGCGCCACCGCGGCCAACCGCAACGTGACGTCATCCAGATCCTGCGGCTCCAACCCGGCCACCGCTTTCTTCTTCCGCGCCGGCGCCGCCGCAGTCCCGTCGCCTGCGCTCTCGTCCACCATGTCAGCTTCCGCCTCGGCTTCCTCCGGCTCCGGCCGCCGCCCTTCTTGTTCTAGCCGCTTTTGCAGAATCTGATTCGTCGCGTTACGGACTTCTTCAAGCGCCGTCTTCAGCGGAGTAAAACTAGGCGCGTAATTGCCAAACTTCTCGTCGCAAAGACCGCGCAGGGAATCGATCGATTCCAAACTGCTGTCCATCGCCGCGACCCACTCCTCATAACGCGCCGTCGGCGTCTCCGCCGAATCCTTCTCGAACTCTTCCAGCGTGACCTTGCCGTCGGCGATCGCCGCCTCGCGAGCCTCGCGCTTCTGATCGCTCTGCGCCGCCTCTTCCTCAGACCCTACCGAGCGCGATTCCTTGAACTTGTAATAACTGAATCCACCCCGCGTCAGCGGCGCCTTGCGCACCGCATCGTCCAGCCGTGTCCCCACCCATTCGAGCGGAGCGCTGCGCAATTCGAGATCGCCATCCTCGACCTCCGGATACAGCGTGTCCCAAAAATTCTCAATCAGCCCGCGCAGCAGCCCCAAACCTTGCTGCAACCCGGCGAATCCCTCCTGGTGCAGGAATGCCTCGGTCAGCCACGCCGCCAGTTGCAAGTCTTTCGACTGTGTAGCCAGCGTCTCCCCTGCCAGCTTGATCGCCAGCTTGTAGTCGGCGACTTTGCGCTCGCGCTGCCACTCGCCCTGCGGCGCATCGTCTTCCTGGCGGCGCGCTTCCTTGATCTTGTCGTACACCGGAGCATAGCGGAGATTGGTGCCGCTGGGGCTGTCTCCGGGGATCGGATTAAGTAAATCGTCGCGCAGTGGCATGGCGTGGCATCACGAAGCGGCTTGCGCTGCGGGCATGAATTCGATCTTGCGGATCTCCAGAATCGGCACTTCTTCGCCGTCGACGGCGAAGACCCGTTGCCCGAAGGGCACCGCCTGCCCGTCCACCTCAGCCCATTCGGTGGCGCGTCCCAGCCGTATATTGTCATCGCTGCGCTGGGCCGTAAACGGAGCCAGCACCGGCAGGAGCACCTCGCCCAGTTCCGTGCCTTTGAACGCCGGCCCGGTGCGTACCAGCGCCGGAACCCACAACAAATCGCGCAGACGCTTCGGAGCTTCCGTCTCGATCGCCTCCACATGCGCCAGCGGAATCCACAAGTAAGCGCCCGCAGCGTATACTTCTAAACGCGCGCCCACCCGTGGATCGGCGTCCTCGAACGATTCAAAAAGTTTCCCGTTCAGCGTTCCGCCGCGATCGTTCGCAATCGCCGGAACGGATGGGTAGTCTTTTTTCTGAAAAGTCTCAGCCCGCAGCCGTTCAGCATGCAGCGCGGAGAAATACAGCATAGCGCCCAACTTGGCGTCAGGCGTAGCATCCGCCAAAAGATTTAAGTGCTTCTCGGCACGATCGTACTCGCCCTGGAAACACAAAAGCTCAAACAAAAAAGTGCGGCGCCGGACGTCCGTCGGGTCATCCCTGACTTCGACACCCAGCGCCTGCACCGCTTCATTGAGTTTTCCGGCTCGAAATAACTCCTGAGCAGCCATTGCAAGGGACTAGACCTTTTTGTTGGCCCCAACGTCGTAACCCGCCGGGGTCGCGCCGCCCAGCGTGCCGTCCGGCTTCTGTTCCTTGTATTCCATTTCGATCTTGGTGAAGTTGAAGCTGAACTGATCGCCCGGAACCCCGTCGCCGGTGCTATGTCCGGCGGTCTGATAGGAAGAGATCAGCAGATCGCTGAAGGTCCATTTCACAAACTCCTGCTGTTCTTTGCCGGCCCTGCGGCAAACCAGCACGGCTTTCTTGATGTGTTCTCCGGTAGCGCACGCCAGAAACAGTTTTGGACTCGCCTTGCTCAGGTACGACGTGGAAAAGTGAATGTCACCCATATTCACTTTTCCGGCGCCGCTTCCGCCGCCGGCGTGTGAGGTGCCGGTCTGCGTGGCGCCCCAGGAAAAGGACTCGATATCAATCTCGCTCTTATGTTTGGAGTCCTTGCTCTCGCCGTCGATACCATCGATCTTCAAGAAAAAATCAACTGCCATTGGTGTCTCTTCCTCCTGTTATACTCGCGTCAAAGTTGCACAACCGGGATCAGTTACTTTCGAGCGCTGGCCGGCAACTCGGCGACCAGGCGCAGAGACACCGACAATTCGTCGAGTTGGAAATGGGGCCGCAGGAAAGCCGTCGCGCGATACACGCCCGGCTTCCCGGGCACCTCGGAGACTTCAATCGAAGCATCCCGTAGCGGCCGCTGCGCCTTATAAGTCGGCGAAGCGTTATCGTCCGGCGTGACATAGTTTTGGATCCACTGGTTCAGCCAGCGTTCGCAATCCGTGCGCGACATGAAACTCCCTAGCTTATCCCGCATCATCGCCTTCAGATAGTGGGCGAAGCGCGACACCGCGAAGATATACGGAAGTTGCGTCGACAGCCGCGCATTCGCGTTGGCCGCTTCCTTGTCGTACAGCTTGGCCTTCTGAGCGCTCTGCACGCTGAAGAACGCCGCGTAATCGGTGCCCTTGCAGTGCACCAGCGGAATGAATCCCTGATCCGCCAGTTCTTTTTCGCGACGGTCCGTGATCGGTACCTCCGTCGGACATTTCATCGCCACGTCGCCTTCATCGGTGTAGAAATTGTGCACCGGCAAGCCTTCCACCAGTCCACCGCCTTCTACGCCGCGAATCGCGGCGCACCACCCGTAGAGCGCGTAAGCGTTCGTCAGCCGGGCGGCCAGCGAATACGCCGCGTTGGTCCATAAATACTTCGAATGATCCGTGCCATCCACGTTCTCTTCGTAATGGAACGTATCCACAGCCTTAGTGTCTTTCCCGTAAGGCAGCCGCCCCAGCACCCGCGGGCAGGTGAGTCCGACGTAGCGCGCATCTTCGCTGGCGCGGAAAGACTTCCACTTGGCGTACTCCGTGGTGTCGAATACCTTCGACAAATCACGGGGCGCATCCAACTGCGCGTAGCTTTCCAGATTGAAGAACTCGGGACTGGCCGCGGATAAAAACGGCGCGTGCGCGGATGCAGCGGTCTGCGCGATCCGCTCCAGCAATTCCATATCCTCCGGCCCTTTTCCGAATTCGTAATCCCCGATGAGCGAAGCAAAAGGAGCGCCGCCGAAGATCCCGAACTCCTCTTCGTAGACTTTCTTGAACAAGGCGCTCTGATCGAACTCAGGAGCCCGCTGCAAGTCACGCAGCAGCTCTTTCTTCGATACGTTCAGTACCTTGATCTTCAGCTGATCGTTGGTCTCGCTCTGGTCCAGAAGATAGCGCAACCCGCGCCAGCTCCCCTCCAGCTTCTGAAACGCCGCGTGGTGCAGAATTTCATTCAACTGTATGGACAGCAAATGATCGATCTGCGCAATCCGCGCGTTGATCATGGTTTCGGCGTCGCGCGTCACCGTCATCGAGCCTTCGAGCACCTGCGCGACGAACTCCTTCACCAGGTCCTTGCCGCGTTCCTTGGCGCCGGAATCCTTGGCCATGCGGCCGTCTTCGACGATCTGGTCGAGTAAGCCCTTCTCTATAACCCGTTCGCTGGCCTGCGGAGCCGCACCTTGTTTTGCATCAGCCATTGGATCCTCCGTCACCCATTTCTTTTTTCAGCTTGTCCAGTTTGTTCTTATCGCCCACTGCGTCCAGCAGCAGCTCTTCCAGCTTGTCGTTGCCCTGCAAGCTGCCGCGTAGATCGCTCAGCTTGGTCCGCAGTTCCATCAGTTCCTTTAAGGGCTTCACCTGGCGCGCTACGTTGTCCGGTGCGAAATCGTCCATGCTCTTGAAGTGCAGATCCACCTTGAGCTGAGGCGCAGCCGGATCTTCACTCAACTTGTTCTCAACCGAAAACGACAAGTGTGGCTTCATGCCCTCCAGCACGCTGTCAAAATTGTCGGGATTCACCTCGACGAATTTGCGGTCCCGCAAACGCGGCAGCGGCTCCGTCGGTTGACCCGTGAAATCTCCCAGGACTCCCATGACGAATGGTAGTTCCTTCAATTCGATCGCATCGCCGACCTCCACGTCATAGGTCACGTGCACGCGCGGCGGACGGACCCGGTCCAGTTTGTGTTGAGTACTCTGTTTAGCCATTAATTTAACCTCTTCAGTGGGATGGCGCCGGGGTGGCCGGCAAGCGGATGGCGGACTGCAATACATCTGACATTACAAGATGTTGCGCGCAACCGATGGTGAGAGTAGATCATGTGCGGGTTGTCGACTCCGTTCGAGTATATCCGCAGCCCTTTGCGGGCGTCAAGGCAGCCCCGCGAAGCTTTAACGTGGAAGCCCGCGCCAAGCGTCTTTCCAAAGCAGTTCGGCGTCCGAGCGCCTGACGTAATTGGCATCGATCTCAGCAGGGTCCAGTACTTCCCCCCTCCCTAATCGGTCGAAGGCGATGTGTCCGATAGATCCCGCTAAGCTTCGTGGAGCCTCCACCACCGGCCTCGATTCTCCCTCCAGCCGCAGCCCGTGAGTCACGATTTCAAGGTCGCCCCCGGGCAGCCCGGCCAGCCAGTCCTCGATCTTTGCCACTACCTCTTCCTGGACCGGCCGTAGCGCCGCATCGTAAACCCCGCCGTAAACCTCGCCTCGCCGGGCATCTAGAACTGCAGCCCGTAACGGCCGCGACCCAAACCATGCCAAAGCTTCCAGGTTCGACACCGCCGCCACCTTGCGACCCGTGGCCTCGGCCAGCCCCTTCACCGCCGTCAACCCTACCCGCACCCCCGTGAACGACCCCGGCCCCGCTGCCGATGCGAACGCATCCACTTGTTCGATGCCCAATCCGTGCCGCGCCAGCAGCCGCTCGATCTCCCCGAAGAGCACGTGCGCAAATCCATCCGGCGAGTCCAGCGCGACCTCTTCGATCATCCCCATTTCACCTACGAGCGCGATACTTCCGAACTCTCCCGTGGTATCGATCGCCAATACGTGCAAGCTCACGGCGTCAGCCTGTACACTTTGTCCAGCGCGTACGCCTTCCCGTTAGCATTAAGCAGCATCAACCGCAAACTAACCGTAGCCGGATAGTGGTTCGCCAGGGAGCGGGGAAGCGTCAGCATCCCCTCGCGCCCGCTTCCCGCCACACGATAGCCTTCGCCGTCGAGCGGCACTTCCGCCGTCCACTCCACCAGGAGCGAACGCGTAGCCCGCGTATCGCGCTTGATCTTCACCGCAAACTCCGCCGCCTTCGCGAGCGACAGCTCCGTCCCCGCCGGAGCCGTAATCTCGAACGGAACCTTCAAAGGATTCTGTTCCACCTCCTGCACCGGCACCGGCCGCGAATCGAATTTATAGGATTTCAGCATCCCATCCTTGTGACCCTCGCGCGAAACCCGCAGCACCCAATCATGCAATTTATCCGGAGGCTCCCCCGTGAAATGCGCTCCTTTGTAATCTTTCTGCTTGATCAACTCGCCGGTTGCTGGATTCATCCAAGTGACATCGTAGCTGTGATTCTCCACTGTCAACTCCACCAGTCCCGGCTTTTCGACGTAAACAATGTACTCGACATCTTCGAGAGCCACCGCGCGCCCGCCATCCACATCGAAGTACGGCTCCAGCTCCCAGTACCGATTCCCGCCCATGAACTCCGCCCAAGCCTTCATATAAGGACCCGCACCCGACCCCGGATACTGCCCGTTCATCGTCGCGTTCCACAAGTCTTGCTGTGACTGAATCCCCGTGTTCACCCCTGGCAACTGATAAAACTGATGCTCCACCGCCCCCAGATTCGGCTCCGCACTGCCGTAACTCAATACGTTCATCCACCCATCGCCCGCCAGCGGAGCCGACGTCGCAGCCGCCATAGTGGTGCGCGGATGATCGTAAGCATCCAATTTCTTCAGCAGCGCCCCCGAGTCCTTGATAAGAACCCGCCCATGCAGCGTCTCGTCAAACGCCGGAGCCCCCGCCCAGGTAATGTTGAACGCCGAAAACTGCGACACGATGTTGGTGATATACGCCTCGAGCGGCCGCGCATCCCCCGGAATCCCCGCCAGCACTAAATCGGCTGTCAGCCCCTTAGCATTGATCGCACGCACCCGCTCCGCCGCCTCGCGCAGATCCGTTCCCGCGCCGATCGTCACCCGCAGATGAGTGAATTTCTCCCGCGCCCGCTGCTCAACCGTTTTGTCGAACTCGCCCCGCGGCATCTCCGCAAACCGATCCACCGCCGACGCCATCCACAAATGCGGCTTGAGATTCTCGGTAGCGAAATGGTGCACGTTCGCCACCCGCACAAATCCCGGTGACGCCGATTCAGCCGCCGTCAAGTTGCCCGTCTGCCCATCCAGCCGCGGCAGATTACTGGTCAGTCGGTATTCCCAAGCTCCCGCCTCCGTGGGAGCATACCGGATCACCAGCTTTCGCCCGTCCACAAACGCCCGCAGCAAATAAGTCTTATGCCGGGGCGAACGGAACTCCGCCCGCAGCTCCGCCTGCGCGGCGTTTTCCTGCGGCATCAAATCAAAAGACAGATCGCATGCGCTCCACGCAGGACACGTGCTCTGCGCGAACAAGGAACTAGCGGCGAGCAAATACCAAAGCCAGACCAACATCGCTAGAGACACTATATCGCGTCGTCTAGTGACCGCAATAAATAGAGACGGAGCCTCTTTATGGTTCCATTGTGGAAGTGTTCCAACCCGGAACAACAAACAACCGCCTTCCTCCTTAGATCCCTAACCACTCAGCGATCGTCATTTCCCACTCCCTCAGGAAAATCTTCTGCGCCTCGCGGT
>JALYIB010000267.1 GCA_030775965.1 Acidobacteriota bacterium
CCCAAAATCTGGAATTGGTACGCCGCGTCCAGCGCGGCGACGCCAACGGCATGGCCGAGCTGTATGAATTTATTTCGGCCGGCCTGCGCCCGTATTTGGCCCGCCAGCTTCGCTCCCAGGATTTTCACGACAAGGTGCACAGCATCTTTGTGGATGTGGTCATCGCCATCCAGCGCGGCCAACTGCGCGAGCCTCACCGCCTGATGGGCTTTGCCCGCACCATCGCGCGACGGAAGGTATCGGGCTACATCGACGACGCCGCCTCGACACGCCGCAATCAAGTCGACATCGGCTCGGCTTTCTGGCTGGCCAGTCCTCGCGCCACACCCGAGACCGAAATGATTTCCCGCGAACAGCGGGAGTTAGTGCGCTGGACTCTGGCCCATTTAGCAGAACGTGAAGGCGAAATACTTTCGCGTTTTTACATGCAGGAGCAAAGCCAGCAGCAAATCTGCTTGGAAATGGGGCTCACCCATACCCAATATCGCTTGCTGAAGTGGCGCTCCAAAGCCCGCTTCGAGCAGGTGAGCCGCCGCCAGATCGCCACCCGCCACCTGCGTACTCTGTGCGTAACGCGGTGAAATCGGCTGCGCACTTAGGCCAACGGCGGCAGCCTGCAACCATTCGGGTCCTCACGCGTCCAATCAGTTGTAGGGGAGAGCCACTTCCTCCGACGGGCTTTCGGCTCTTGCTGCCATTTGGAGCCAGCGGCGGTTCCTTTATCCGCCGCTTCCTACATCGTAAGTCCAATTGTTCTACAGGAACGCCGCCCCCGTCCGATATACAATCAACATTGCCTTGAGGAAACCGAACGGCGGCCAGGAAGCCTCTCACTCTCCCCTACCGGCATGCCGTTCGGTTTTAAGCAACGCGCGGCGGCGACGCCCTCCGGTGCTCATATATAATGGCTAGATATGACACGAGTGTTAGCGGGGTGGCTGCTATTGGCTGGGTGGGCACACGCCCAAGGAGCAGCCGAAGCGAAAGTGCCGCTCGCGGAAGAAGTCTTCAAGAACATTCAGGCGCTCAAGGGAATTCCAGTCGACGAATTCATGAGCACGATGGGAATTTTCTCGGCGGCCCTGGGCATGTCCTGCGAGAATTGCCACGCGGCGGACGACCGCGATTGGGCGAACTATGCGGGCGATAATACGCCGGCAAAACGCACGGCGCGCGGCATGATCATGATGATGACCGCCATCAATAAGAATTACTTCGCGGGGCGGCAGGTGGTGACTTGTTACTCTTGCCATCGCGGCGGCGATCGTCCCAAAACCACTCCCAACCTGGATACTATCTACGGGCATCCACCGGAAGAAGAAGAGGACGACATTGTCGCGCAGGATCCTAAGGCGCCCACGGCCGAGCAGATTCTGGACAAATACCTGCAGGCGCGCGGCGGGGCAGAACGCCTGGCCGGGTTGACGAGTTACATTGCCAAGGGAACCAGCGTCGGGTACGGGCCGGAGAGCGAGCCGCGCGCGCTCGAAATTTACGCGAAGGCTCCCGGGCAGCGCGCGACCATCATCCATACGCGCAGTGGAGACAACGTCATTACCTCCGACGGGCACATGGCCTGGCATGCGGAGCCGCTGCGGCCGGTGACGGTATTCCCGCTCACGGGCGGTGAATTGGAGGGCGCTAAGCTGGACGCGGAGCTGGCGTTTCCGGCGCAGATCAAGCAGACGCTCGGCAAATGGCGGGTCGGACGCAGCAGTATCGTAAATGACCGCAAGGTGCAGGTGGTGCAGGGCGCCACCGCCAGCGGGGCCATTGCGACGCTGTATTTCGACGCCGAGACCGGCTTGCTGGTACGCGTGCTGCGCTACGCGAATTCGCCGGTGGGACGCGTTCCCACGCAGATCGACTATTCCGATTACCGCGACGTTGCGGGCATCAAGATGCCGTTCAAGTGGACTTTCGGCTGGCTGGACGGCCGCGAAAACGTGGAACTGACGAGCCTACAGACAAACGTGCCGGTCGATCCGGCGAAGTTCGCCCAGCCCGCCGCGCCCGTCGCGCCCGCCAAACGTTAGCGCGCCGCATGTTCATCGAAAATCCGCTGAATACTTCGGCGTGGACTTTCCCCATCCTCGAAGTGCTGCATATCTCAAGCTTCGCAACCGCTATCGGATCGGTGGCGCTGGTGGACTTCCGTCTACTCGGCCTGGGATTACGCGGGCAAACAGCGGGACAACTCACCAAGGACACCAGCGCGACTACGCTGATCAGCTTATCGGTGGCGTTGTTTTCGGGGCTGCTGCTGTATTCGACGGACCCGGACAAGTTCTACCTGAACGTGTCTTTTCTGTTTAAGATCACCTGCCTGCTGCTGGCGATTTTGTTTCACTACACGATCCATCGTAGAGTCGCCTTGGCGGGTTCCTCGCCCGCTGCGGGCAAGGTGGTGGCGATGGTGTCCATCGCGCTCTGGGTAGGCGTGGTGTTCGGCGGGATCTTCATCGAGTTCGTCAAGCCCGGTTTGGGCTTCGAATAGGCGCGGGCATGTTACTCTCGCTGGCGATTTGGCTGCAAAACACCGGGCTCTTCCGCTTCCTCCGAGAATCGGATCACGGCTATGAGATCCTGCTGGCGCTGCACGTATCGTCGATCGCGCTGTTCGCCGCCAGCGTGGTGCTGACGGACCTGCGTCTGCTCGGCTGGGCTCTGCGCGCCCACACGGTGCAAAGCGTGGTGAACCAAATGCGCGTGCCCAAGCGGATCGGCTTCCTGTGTGTCGCCACTTTCGGTTTCCTAATGTTCGGCATCAAGGCCGAGGAATATTACTACAACGTTTTCTTCCGAACGAAAGTGGTGCTGTTTTTATTGGTCGCGGTGCACGCATTTATCTTTCGCCCGCGCGTTTACAACCGGGCCGGCGCGCCGGTGGGGGTGAAATTGGCGGCGGGATGTTCTCTGCTGTTATGGCTCGCGATTGTGTGCGCCGGCAGAGGCATTGGCTACATCCATCCGCCGGTGTTCTCGCACCACTTTGCGCTGCTATTCGGCCGCTAGCGCTTTACTGATTGGAAAAGACGTAAACCGCGCCCGCGCCCATAGCCGAAGTATCGTTCTGATTTCCGTTGATACCCTTGGCGGAGCTGCCTTCGCCGCGCGCTCCCACGGCCATGATCTTGCCGTCCTTGTTGAACGCGACGGAAGAGGAGAACTCGTCGTAGGCCCTGGTGTTGGAGCCTTTGACGTAAGCCTTCTGCACCCACGTGGTTCCGGTGCGGGTGAACAAGTACAGCGCTCCGGAATCTTCGGCCGAAACGTCCTTCTCATTGCCGTTGATGCCTTTAGAGTTGCCGTTTTCAAGTTGCGCGCAGACGCCCAGCGTGTTGCCGTCGCCGCTGAGATTCAGGCGTGAGCCAAACCAATCTTCCTTGCCGGGATGCGAGGCTTTGATAAAAGCCTGTTGCGTCCATGTGTTGCCGCTGCGGACGAAAACGTACGCGGCTCCGGTGGAGCTGTCGGATTTGGAATCGTTGTCGCACTTTTCGGGAGGATTGACGCCCGCGGCGAAACAGTCCTCATCCCCGGCGCCTCCTACAATCGTGTTGCCATCTTGACTGATGGCCATGTCATACCCCAGGGAATCGCCACCTTCTGCGTTCGAGGCTTTGAGATAAGCGGTCTGAGCCCAAGCCGCGCCGGTCCGCGTGAAGACGTAGATAGCGCCGGAGCCGCGCCGCAGCTTGTCCATGACACCGTTGATCTCACGCGCTGAACTGTCTTCATCGTAAGCGCTCACCGCCAGGGTATTGCCATCGGCGCTCAAGCCCACGGCGTAGCCAAACAGGTCCATGGGATCGGTATTCGAGGCTTTGACGTACGCCTGCTGCGACCACTTGGTCCCCGTGCGCGTGAAAACATAAGCCGCGCCCGAGGACTGCGCTGAGTTATCGTTTTGATCGCCATTGATGCCTTTGGCGGCGCTGTCTTCCGATATCGCGCCCGCCGCCAGCGTGTTGCCGTCGGCGCTCAAGGCGATGGAGAATCCGAACTGATCGCCTTCGTCGGGTACGTTCGCGGTTCCCTTTTCTCCGGTGTTGGAAGCTTTGACGTAGGCCTGCTGGCTCCAGGCCGCGCCGCTGCGCGTGAAGACGTAGACCGCGCCGGCCTGCGGGATGGACTTGTCGGTCTGATCGCCATCGATCCCTTTCGCGGCGCTGGCTTCGTAGAAAGAAGACACCGCCAACGTGTTGCCGTCCTGGCTCAGCACCACAGAGTGTCCGAAGCGGTAGCTCTGTCCGGGATTCGACGCTTTTATGTAGGCCTGCTGGGTCCAGGCATTGTTCACGCGAGTGAAAATGTAGACGGCGCCAGAAGCATACATGGATGTGTCGTTCTGGTTGCCATTAATGCCCTTGGCGGCACTGCTCTCGTAGGGCGCGCCCACGGCCATGGTGTTGCCATCGCCGCTGATCGCCAACCCGTGGCCTTCGAGCGCGCCGCCGTTGCCGAAATGATCGTTGGCATGGGTATTGGAGGCTTTGATATAAGCCGTTTGCTTCAATTGCGCCCGCGCGCTGCCCATACTCAACGCCGCCAGGCACACCATTGTCGCCGTCGAAAGAATTTTCATGACACCTTCCTCACGTTTCGGTCAGACCAGCTAGTTGGGCTGCGGCTGCGCCTGCGGCGGGGGCTGCCCCTGCTGCTGCTGGTACTGGCGTTTAGGAGTATTGGTGCCGAAGTTCGGCGTGCGGTAGACTTCCTTGCCGGTATCTGTCAGGACCACGTTGGCGCGATCGGTCAAGTTCATATAGGGCGCGCCGCTCTTCACTTTGCGTGCGGTGAGCGTGATTTTGTCGCCCGGCTTCAAGGTGTCTTTGGTCCAGCCGAACTCCTTGATCATGGCGGTTCGGCCGCCCATCTCCGCCTGCCAGCGAACCATCTTGCCGTTCTCGTCGGGGACATCCACAACGATGATGGAATGCGGCGTGATCAATTGCAGCTCGACGACGGTTCCCTGCATCACAACGACGTTATCTTCATAGCGGCCCGCATCGCCATGATGAGCAAAAACGGGAAGCGAATTCAACAGTAGCCCCGCCGCCAGCACAGGCAGCGTCATGGTGCTTTTCATAAGGATGACAACCTCCTAACCCAGAGCGTAATGTCTCACGTTCCTCCCTACGCTGTCAACTGCATACACTTAAACTGCCCGCCGCGAATACGTTGTGGTTTTTAGGATAGCCAGGCGGGCCAAAGCTAGTTTTGCACACACCTCTAAGCTTTGGCTCGCCGGCAGGAGAGCGGCGGACGGACTCGTGAAGCGATCTAGGCCGAGGCCACAGCGGGCTTCGGTACGCTATTGATGGTCTTCAGAATACGCGAGACGATCTGGTAGGGATCGCCTTCGGAGTTCGGGCGGCGATCTTCAAGATAGCCCTTGTACCCGTTCTTGATGAAATGCACGGGCATGCGGATGGAAGCGCCACGATCGGAAAGTCCGTAGCTGAATTTGTCGATGGCTTGCGTTTCGTGCAGACCGGTCAAGCGCAGATGATTATCCGGGCCGTACACAGCAATGTGCGCGGCGACGTTATCGGAAAACGCCTTCATGAGAGCTTCAAAGTATTGCTTGCCCCCCACTTCGCGAAGGTATTTCGTCGAGAAGTTGCAGTGCATGCCCGATCCGTTCCAGTCGCCCTTGATGGGCTTACAGTGCAATTCCACGTCGACTTCATATTTCTCACAGAGACGCATCATCAGATAGCGGGCGACCCATACGTCGTCAGCGGCTTTAGCGGAGCCTTTGGCGAAGATCTGGAATTCCCACTGGCCCTTGGCCACTTCGGCGTTGATGCCTTCGTGATTGATACC
>JALYIB010000268.1 GCA_030775965.1 Acidobacteriota bacterium
CGTGATGACCCTTACGGAACCCTGTGGTGTGATCAATGTGATCAAAGAAGTTGCGCCGAAGCTGCCAACTAGTCCAAATCACCGGTGACCGTTGCGGTCACCGGCCACGCGCAGTAAGTTTTTCTCAACTATCGGAAGAACACTCCCCCATACATTGGACGGCGCAATTTCGGCGCGAGCATAATGGTAACAAGCATATGACGAAGACGCTTGGGTTAGTCGTGTCGTTGCTCTGTGCGTTGGCCGCGAGTCCTCAAGCGACATCGACGCAGCGCCTCCGCTATCTCGGCGAGGTAGGTCATCTTTGGCCCCCTTTCAGCTCCCTTAGATCTATTGCGTTCGGCAGCATTCGTGTAGTCCCCAATGCAGACGGAGAATTGCGGTTCTTAGGCCGCGATGACGATCAGAGACCGTGGACGGCGACGGTGCCCGTTGGTAGCGGGGTCGGCTTCACCGACGTCTGGCAGGCTGACTTCGACAGGAATGGCCGTCAAGACTTGCTGATTGCAGCATACTTTCCGCAGAACGGGCGATGCGTTGATGAAATAACCCTACTCTTCCTCCTCTTCAACGACCACGGCCAGCCGGTGCCTTGGGTCATGCATACTCGTATGCTTACCGGTCGTCGGACACCAGTAACGCCAGCGATCTTTGGTGATCTTGAACACGATGGCCGAATGCGCTTGGTCGCGACTGACTGTTCATACAGTACTCCGCCCCGCTTCGGTGAGGATCGGTCGATCACGGGTATCTACGTAGCGGAAAACGCTTCGTGGCGGCTGGTTCGTCCAGCGAACATCGCCGACTATATCGCACTCGTGCGACGCAGCTATCGATTTCAGCCTGGTCATGACGAACTGCTCTCTCCTGATCCTATTCGCTGGCACGATCAAGGGAACACGCTGGATACACACGGTCCGCCGCCGGTTAAGGTGAAAGCGGTTCTTCCGGGGTCCCCTGATTGTCGGGGTGTTCGACTCGCGGTTGTGGACGGGCGTGTTCAGCGTCCGGCGAACGACCCGTGCGATGTCGAAGGGAAGGATCGCATCGAGTTATCGAATGGGACCGTGTGCTTCGGTTGGCCAACTACCGTGATCGACGGCCCAGACGGGCGCGAGATCGTTGCGGATCCAGATCGCTTGCGCACAGTTCTGGAAAGAATCGTGAATGAGCAGCGCACTGTTGTCTTCGCGGGCCAAACTGATCCTGAGCGATGTAGTCCCACAATTGCCGGGGCGATGCGGCAGTAAGGCAACGCCACGGCGGCAGAGAATCCCGATTTTCCATTGAAGCGCGCAGCAAGTGTGCACTTGCCGTATCGCGCTATCCCGCGGTTGTGATTCAGGCGGTTTCCGCAGGATCGCACGATTTACGGAGTTGAGAGCGATTAGGCTAACGGGCTGAAAACCCGTATTTGGAGGATCGCTAAACTCTTGAAAATTAACGAGGCTGGTGTGAGCAACGAGTGATCGACGTATTTTTAAATCGTTGAAATTAAAGGAGATATGGTAGCGCTAACGGGAATCGAACGGGTTAAGCGTCACTTCACTTCGGTCCACTACAGTCTAACTGGCTGGTTCCAGGTGCAACACGGTAGTCGAAATCTCTAGACAAAACCCAATGGCACGCTGTAGTGTGACCCCGGTGTGACCGCAGCAGACGGAAATCTTGCGCTTCCGCCATCACCCCTGTGTATTCACGCCGGAGTCCAGTAAATCGGAATGGGTCCACCGAAGCATGGGTGGCGAATGGGTTCCCGGGGGTCGCCAACGCTGATCACTATAGTTAAGTTGAGCCATTATTGGCCGTCTCCCAATAGCGCATTGCGGACTCCGCGTGCGCGACGGCGTTGCGAGGATCACTGGAAACCTTTTCAAGTTCGTCAACGACCAGATACAGGTCCGTGTTGGCTCTCCGTTCACCGGCCCAATCGCTCATGCTTATTTTCCGAACGTTGTCTTTCAGTGATAGTGAGCGGATCTCTTCTGCCACCACATCCACGAGACCGGCGACCGGGAGATTTGCTTTGAGCTTTTCGACAATCGCTCGAAGACGGCTGTTGATCTCGTCCGCTGCCATGCCGGAAGAATAGCAAAGCGTCACGTCTAGAAACAATATCTTGACTATCCGTGTACCCGCCACGAAGATCGCGATCGCGTCATTTGGACGGCGATCAGCTACGCAGGAATACTTGGCATAATTGGCACCATCGCGCAAGCCCTTTCCGTCCGCATATAGGCTCCGAACTTCGGATGTCAGCGGCGGGAACATGACCGGGCAGCATCGTTGCCGAAAGCGAATCAGCTACTAAAGATGTGACGGCTGCCCTTATCACTATCGGAATGGGGGCGGTTAGAAACCGTGGTGCCGCAAGGCATAGCAACGGCAACGCCGCATGGGAGCCATCGGGAAACCTGCCCATGCAGTCAAGTAGACAAGCGCCCGTCCGGTAGCGAAGACGACTGCCCATCATGGCCAATCCTTACGCATAACGCTTCTTTGCTGGCCGAGTCGCTCAAATAATCGGGTGATTCGGTCTGCAAGGGAGCAGTCTCTCCCCCAGCAACCTTCAAACCATCCTCCGCAGCAGCCGGAAGAAAGGGCTTATGGCGTGGGCTTGGCGAGTTTCTTGGCAGTGCGGGCGTTAGTATTTTCCGAGGTCTCGAAGAAGATGGTGGCGCCTAAAATCTTGAGCCCGGCTCTTACGTCACGGCCTCTGCGTAGCGCGTAGAGGAGCACAAGAATGAAGCCGAGAGCGAGAAGAGAGAAAGTGGTGCTCATTTCTTCGGCTCCTGGGCTTCACGAAGCTTGCGCTGAAAGGCGGATGTCGGTGGCGGCGCAAGCACTTCGGCAAGCTTTCGCGCCTCAGCCGTTTTGATCTGTATCTTCTCAACGGCCTTCTCCGCCGAGTTGATCAAGTCGTTGATCATTTCGGGGATGTAATCTACGGCTTCCATTCGCAGTTGGCGCGGGGCGTCGTTGAAGAGCCATTCTTCTTCGCTCTGGAACTCGGGTGGGGCGTCCAGATTGCCTGAGGATTTCCTAAGGGCGATTCCCCAGCGCGTTCCTATTTTTGCATAGCCGATAAGCTTCGCCCAGTAGTAACCGCTATCGTGATCGTCATCGCCAGCGAACTTATGCC
>JALYIB010000269.1 GCA_030775965.1 Acidobacteriota bacterium
GGTCCAGGCGTAGATAGACGCGATGGGGTTGGTGGACGTGGGTTTGCCTTGCTGATGCAGGCGGTAATGGCGGGTTACGGTGCCGTGGGCGGCTTCCGACTCTATGGTCTGGCCGTCGGGAGACATCAGGACCGACGTCATCAGGCCCAGCGATCCGTAGCCTTGCGCCAGCGTATCGGATTGCACATCGCCATCGTAGTTCTTGCAGGCCCAGAGATAACCACCGCTCCACTTGAGGCAGGCGGCCACCATGTCGTCGATCAAGCGGTGTTCGTAGGTGAGGCCGGCGGCGTCGAAGCGCGGCTTGAATTCGCGCTCGAAAATTTCCTGGAAGAGATTTTTAAAGCGGCCATCGTAGACTTTCAGAATCGTGTTTTTGGTGGATAGATACACCGGATAGCGGCGGTCGAGAGCGTAGTTAAAGCAGGCGCGGGCGAAACCGGAGATGGAATCGTCCAAATTGAACATGCCCATGACGACGCCGGCGCCGGGGGCTTTCACGATTTCACGTTCAATGGGGGCGCCGCCGTCGTCGGGGGTCCAACTCAGCTTGAGCGAGCCGGCGGACGGGAACTGAAAGTCCGTCGCGCGGTATTGATCGCCGAATCCGTGGCGGGCGACGACTACCGGTTTATCCCAATGGGGCACGATGCGCGGGACGTTTTGGCAGATGATAGGCTCGCGGAAGATGGTGCCGTCAAGGATATTGCGGATGGTGCCGTTAGGGCTCTTCCACATTTTCTTGAGGCCGAATTCCTTGACGCGGGCTTCGTCCGGGGTAATGGTGGCGCACTTGACGGCTACGCCGTATTGCTGGGTGGCCTTGGCGGAATCGATGGTGATCTGGTCGTCGGTGGCGTCGCGTTTCTCGATCGACAGATCGTAGTATTTGAGGTCAATCTCCAGGTAGGGAAGGATGAGGCGTTCGCGAATCCACTGCCAGATGATGCGCGTCATCTCATCGCCGTCCATCTCGACGACGGGGTTCTTGACCTTTATCTTGGCCATCTAAAGTGAGAGCTCCTAGGGGTGGGGTAAACCTAACATTATCGCCGATCAAGTGGTGAAAACGCTAGTGCGCACCCAAAATTATTAACGACGAGGGAATTTTTTTGGAGCGCTCTAGTCGCGGCCCCCGAGATAGTAGTGCACGGCGGGCGTCACCAGCAGCGAGAGCACCATCGACGCGAGCAATCCGCCGATCACGGCGATGGCCAGGGGCTGTAACATTTGCGATCCGGCGCCCAGCGCCAGCGACAGCGGAATCATGCCGGCGACGGTCGCGAGCGCGGTCATCAGGATGGGGCGCAGGCGGCGTTCTCCGGCCTCGATCATGGCGTCGAGCACGGACATGCCTTCGGCGCGGAAGCGCTGATCGGCGTCGAGCAGGAGGATACCGTTCTTGGCCACGATCCCGATCACCATGATTAACCCCATGAAAGACGAAATGTTGAAAGTGGTTCCGGTGATGAGCAGCGCCAGAAACACGCCCGATGTCGAAAGCAGCGCTGAGGCAATGATGGCGATGGGCGCGGCAAAGGTACGGAATTCGAATAGCAGCACGGTGAAGACCAGCACAATGGCCAGCGCCAATACGACCAGCAGGTCCTTGAAGGATTTTTGCTGCTCCGCATAAGTTCCGCCGTATACGATGCGGATCGAGGAGGGCACGTGCATATCGGCGACGGCCTGCTGCACCATTTGCATGCCGGTGCCCAGGCTGACGCCTTCGAAGCGTCCGGTGACGGCGACTTCACGCTCCAGGTTCTCGCGCCGAATTTCGGTCTGGCCGGCTTCGTCTTGAAATTCCGCCAGCGAGCCGAGGGATGCGGTCTTGCCGGTGGAGCTGCTGGTTATCATGGTGTTGCGAATTTGATCCAGCGTGGCGCGGGCATCCTCGGGGAAGCGGACGCGGATGGTATAGGAGCGGTCATTCACGACGACGGGCGTGGTGGCGGGCTCGCCTTGCAGGATGGCGCTGGCGTCGAACTCGATTTCCTGCGGCGTGAAGCCGGAGCGGGCGGCGACAACGGGGTCGACGTTCATGACGATGGCGGGTCCGCTAATGGTGTTCTCGATGCCATTCTTCACGTCGGCCACGGCTTTGATTTTCTTGATGCGATCGGCGATTTTGGGGGCCCAGGTCTTGAGGATCTCTGGATCGGCAGAGAACAGTTTGATTTCGATGGGCTCGGGGGAACTGGTGAGGTCGCCAATCATGTCTTGAAGCACCTGCACGAATTCGATATCCAGTTGCGGGTATTGTTCGTTGACTTTCGCGCGCAAAGCGGAGATAACTTCATCGATGCCGCGGCTGCGGTCGCGCTTGAGCTTCACGGA
>JALYIB010000270.1 GCA_030775965.1 Acidobacteriota bacterium
GGGCAAGCCGCACGAGATCACGGGGCAGGCCGTGTGCTGCTTCGTCACGCTCAAAAAGGGGCAGGGCGGGGATCACGAGAAGCTGGGCCAAGAGCTGCGGCAATGGGTGGCGCATGAGATTGGCGCCTTCGCGCGGCCGGAGGAGATTCGCTTTACCGACGCTCTCCCCAAGACGCGCAGCGGCAAGATCATGCGGCGGATTCTGCGAGAGATTGTGACTTCGCATACGGTGACGGGCGATGTGACGACGCTGGAGGATCTGAGCGTGGTCACGAATCTGGCGGCGCAGCAGGACGAAGAGTGACGTTGGTAGGTTGAGAGCGGAATTCGCCGCCTTTACCCGCCCGGTTTTTCACGGCACCGCAGCAACTGCTGAAAAACTGCGCGCGCGGGTGTAGCCTACGAGTGATGAGGTTCGCCGCATTAGCACTGGCCATTGTTCTCGCCGCCACGGCCTGCGCCGCCGGCGATCCCTTCGCGTCGAGCGCCCGTGCGCGCGTCCTCATATTCGTGCGCACAGATTGCCCCATCACCAATCGTTACGCTCCCGAGCTGCAGCGCCTCTCCCAGGAATTCAGCGGCCGCGGCGCCGAGTTCTGGCTGGTCTATCCCGACCCGGCGGCGACAGCGCAGTCGATCGACCGGCACTTGGCCGAATACAATTTTCCGGGAACCGTATTGCGTGACCCGCGTCATTCACTGGGGAAGCTCGCGCACGCCACGACCGCCCCCGAAGCCGCCGTCTTCGACTCGGCGGGCAGGCTGCAGTATCACGGCCGTATCGATGACCGCTGGGTGAACCCCGGCGCCGCCCGCGCCGCCGCGCGCACGCACGATCTCGAAGACGCCATCGCCGCCGTGCTCACTGGCCGCCGTCCCGCGCGCGCCGCCACGCCGGCCGTGGGATGCTCCCTCGCCGACATCGAATGAAACGCGTCGCCATCGCGCTTCTGTTCTCGCTGCCCACGTACGCGGCGAACTTCGCCCACGATATTGCGCCGATTATTTATCGCGACTGCGCCCCCTGCCACCGCCCCGGCGAAGCCGGACCCTTCTCGCTGCTCACGTATCAGGATGTGAAGAGCCACGCGCGCCAGATTGCCGACGTCACCCGCCGCCGTTACATGCCGCCGTGGGCGCCCCAAGCGGGCTACGGACATTTCGCCGGAGAGCGCCGGCTCAGCGACGCGCAGATTCAACTCATCGCCGATTGGGCCGCCGCCGGAGCGCCCGCGGGCGACCCGTCGGAAACTCCCGCGCCCCCGGATTTCAAGGAAGGCTGGCAGTTGGGCCCACCCGATTTGATCCTCGAAGCCCAGGCCGCCTACGCCTTGCCCGCGTCCGGCCCCGACGTGTATTGGAATTTCATCATTCCCGCCGCGCTGACAACCACGCGCTACGTGCGCGCCCTCGAGATCCGTCCCGGCGACAAGCGGCTGGTGCACCATGCCAACCTGTATATCGATCGCGCCCGCTCCGCGCGCCGCCAGGAAATTGCCGAAGGCCAAGGCTTCCCCGGCATGGACGTCGTGATTGACCGCCCCATCGGCGAACCCGACGACGGACATTTTCTATTTTGGAAACCGGGAGGCGTACCTTATGAAGAGCCCGACGGCTTCTCCATGCGTCTCGATCCGGGCAGCGATCTGGTTTTGAATGCGCACCTCCAGCCCACCGGCAAGCCCGAAAACGTTCGCCCGTCGATCGGTCTTTACTTTACCGGCAAGCCGCCGCGGCAGTTTCCAATGTTGATCCAGCTCGAACACGATGGCGCCATCGACATCCCGGCGGGTGTTCGCGATTTCCTGATCTCCGACGACTTCCGCCTGCCGATGGATGTCGATGTGTTAGCCGTCTACCCGCATGCGCATTATCTGGGGCACGTGCTCGAAGGTTACGCCACGCTGCCCAGCGGCGAGCGCAAATGGCTGATCCGCATTCCTAACTGGGACCCCAACTGGCAAGGGGCCTATCACTATCAAGACCCGGTCTTCCTTCCGAAAGGCAGCGTGGTTTCGATGCGCTATCGCTACGACAATTCTTCGTTGAATCCGCGCAACCCGCATCGCCCTGCGCGCCGTGTGTTCTCCGGTAATCAGGCGACAGATGAAATGGGACACCTGTGGCTCGAAGTCCTGCCCCGCAACCACCTTGATGAAAAAGGCGACCGCCGCATGGAATTGCAAGAAGCCGTGATGCGCCATCGCCTGCAAAAATATCCTGACGATTTTACCGCGCACTTCCAACTGGGCGCTCTGCGCCAAGCGCGGCTCGATCCCGTCGAAGGGCTGGCCATGCTGCGCGCCGCCGTGCGCCTTCAGCCGGATCACGCCGAAGCCCGCAATCTACTGGGTTCAACGCTGGTCGCCATGGGGCGCAATACGGAGGCACTGGAGCAATTTCGCGCCGCCGTCAAAGCGCGCCCGGATTACGGCAACGCCCGCTACAACCTGGCGCGCGCGCTCGCGCGGGCGGGGAAGGCGGAGGAAGCCGTGGAGAACTTTGAAATCGTCGAGAAACAATTCCCCAGTGACGCCAGCGTGCGCCACGAACTCGCCGATCTTTACTTGCGCCACAACAATTTCGCGGCAGCCGTCGAGCAATTCGATCAAGCGCTGGCCATCGATCCCGCCGACGACGCCGCGCGCAAGAGCCGCGAAGCCGCGCTGAACGAAATGCCCGCGTCCGCCAAAAAGAAAACGGAGCCAGCCGGCGAGATCCGCTGGCTGGAACCCCACAAGCCCCTGCCCGCATTCACGCTCTCCGCGCTCGATGGAAAAACCTGGAAGCTCGAGGACCTCAACGGCAAGGTCGTCGTGATCGACCTGTGGGCCACCTGGTGCGTCCCCTGCCGCGCCGAGCTTCCCGAATTTCAAAAACTCTACGAACAGTGGAAGGACCGCGGCGATGTCGCCGTGATCAGCTTCAACGTCGACGACGACCCGGCCGCGATCGCCCCCTACGTGGCCGCGAACCATTACACCTTCCCGGTGCTGCGAGCGAATGCGCTGGTCGATGACTATTTGACCGCCGTCTTCATCCCGCAAACCTGGTTTCTCGAAGCCCAAGGAAAACTGCGCTGGATCCACGAAGGCTATGGCGGAGACGCGAAGTGGTTGGATACCCTGACCGCCAAACTCGCCGCAGTTCTCGAGCAGCGCTAGCGTTTCAAGTGTGCCGGGACGATCCCGCTTGCCAGGAATTCGTTGAGGCGCGAATCCGCCTCGGTCATCTCCCGGCGGGCGACAGAGAGTAAGCGGCACACGTTGAGCACCCGCTGCGTTCCATCCGGGTGAGGCAAGTTACTGGGAATATCTTTCATGACTTCACGGAAGGCTGCATTCGCCGCGTTGGCTCGCTCCTCGGCCGCCACGACATCCTGCTGCAAAGCGGCGTATATCGCGTGATGCGACAGAGGTTGCGGGGGTTTCGCGGCGCTAGCCCCGGAACACTCGGTGCAGACCGGCGTGCCGCCCTCATATCGCTCGGTTACATTCTGGCAATAAGTGCACAGCGCCATCTTATTTCCCCGTTTCCGCCCCGAGTAATTTCGGCCCAGCGGAATGCATCCTTTATATCAGATGGTAACCCAGGTTTAAAAATGTGTTTCTCGCGACGGCTGTTTTAACCGCCGTTTCCTGGTTTTCCCCCTGCACTGAGGAAAGAGGGGTGGCTGCGGCCGCCCCTTTTTATTTGCCGGCGAGCAGGGCGGATCGCGCGTTCTTTAGCGCGCTCCGCAGGTCCTGCCGCGCGTCGTGCCAGTAGCGCGAGAAGACCAGGCTGCGTTTGCGATCGACGTAATGGGCGAGCGCGGCGGAGACGGCGAAGCCGGCGAGCAACATGCCGATGAGTTTGGGGTCGGTGACCAGGCGTTCCAGCGCAGCTAGCAGCGGGGACCATTGAGCGGTGACCGCGTCATAGAGCAAAGTGGCGGTGTTTTTCAGGATCGTCCAGGGATTGCGGCGGGAGCCGGCGCCAACGGGGACCGACGCGGCGAGGATTGCCGCCAAGCAGGAAAGCACGTAGAGGTAATAGGCGATGCGCCCGATCGCGATCGTGCCGTTGGCTTTATTTAGATTCGATCCGGACTGGGCAAAGGCGGCGTCGACGGCGGCTTTGGCCGCGGCGGCGCGAAGGGTTACGGCGGCGTCTTGCTGGGGATCGTTGCTGGGCGTGAAAACAACTTCCGAGTGGGGCGCGAGGGTGCCGGGCGAGTAGCCGTCGGTGCCGTGGGCGATGCGTTCGAGCACGCTTAAGTGGATCGATGTGGGGAGCCCGGCGTTTTGCTGCTGGCACAGGCGCTGCATGTTGCGCGGCTGCCAGCGGTAAAAGACTCCCAAACCTGCGCGCGAGTCGTACATTTTGTCATCGGCGTTGCCGTGCTCCTCATAGTTTTTGCGGTCATCGGCGAGAATGCGC
>JALYIB010000271.1 GCA_030775965.1 Acidobacteriota bacterium
TTCTCCTCGGTCGGCCGCCCGTGGGTGGCCCAGCGCGTGTGGCCGATGCCGAAGAAGCCCTCAACGGGATTCAGCTTCAGCACCTCTTCGAGGTTGCGCAGTTTGCCGGAGGCGCGCCGCACCGCCAGGCAGCCGTCTTCGAGCACGGCCAAGCCAGCCGAATCGTAGCCGCGATACTCCAGGCGCTTCAGGCCGTCAATAATGATGGGGACTGCTTCCCGGGGTCCGATATAGCCGACAATTCCGCACATGGTTACTTATCGTCCGTTTAATCCAAAAACTCGATACGGTAATCCTCGATCACCGGGTTCGCCAGCACCTCGCGGGCGATCTGGTCCATTTCCTGCTTGGCCTGTTCTTGCTTGGCCTGGTCTTGCTGGGGCTGGCCGCTGGCCGCGCCCGCAGCGAGTTCGATGTCGAAGAATTTCCCCTGCCGCACGGCGGCGATGGAGGAATGTCCCAGGCTGTTGAGCGCGCCGCGAATGGTCTGGCCTTGCGGATCGAGCACGGTGGGCTTGAAAGAAACGAACACGCGAGCCTTCATCTTCCTACTCTACTGGATTTGACCTCGATCCCGCTTTCGCCGGACCGGCGATCCTGACGCCGACGTCCCGTTCACCTGCTCCACTCGAGAACAAAGCCGTGATGGCCGGATGCTTGAGAACCGCTTGCTTCGCCCCTGTGTTTCCGCGTCTAATAGGGAGGAGGCTCCATCCATCGTCCAGTTCACTGTACTTGCGTCGTCCAGCTCCGGCAATTGCGCTTTCGTTGCCACCGAACGCACGCGCCTGCTGGTCGACGCCGGTCTCTCGCGCAAGGAGACTTTTGAGCGCCTTGCGGCGGTGGGCGTGGCTTCGGAAACCCTCACCGCGATTCTGATTACGCACGAGCATAGCGATCATATCGCCGGCTTGCAGGTGATCGCCCGGAAGCTCGATATCCCGATTTATATGTCGCGCCTGACGGCGCCCGCTATCTTTGGAAAAGACACGCAGTGGCCGGAAGATTACACGCCCAAGCTGGAACTGTTCGCGGCGGGTTCGTGTTTTCAAGTGGGTGACATCGACGTGACCAGCTTCACCATCCCGCACGATGCGGCCGACCCGGTGGGTTTCTCGTTCCGCGCCGAAGGCGTCAAGATTTCGATTGCCACCGACTTGGGTTACATGCCGGATTCGATTCGCTTCCATCTGCGCGGCTCCGACGCGCTGCTGCTGGAGTCCAATCACGATGTGGAAATGCTCAAGGTCGGCCCCTACCCGTGGGCGCTCAAGCAGCGCATCATGGGACGCAACGGGCACCTCTCGAACGATGTCGCCTGTAACTTCATCCGCGAAGAGCTCGACACGCGCACCTCGACGCTGATTTTGGGCCATCTGAGCGCGCAAAACAACCATCCCGAAATCGTACGCCTCATGGCGGAGCAGGCGCTCGACGGGCGCAGCCTGTTCACGCGCCTGGTGATTGCCGGGACCAAACGTCCCTTCGATCAGCCCTGCGAAAGTTTTGTGTACTGACGGGAAACTTAGGAAAAAAATGATCCCACGCTATACCCGGCCCGAAATGGGCCGCATCTTTAGTGACGAAAACCGCTTTGAACAATGGCTCGCCGTCGAACTCGCCGCGAGCGAAGCCCTCGCCGAGACCGGCGAAGTTCCCGCGGACGCCGCGCGCGCCCTGCGTCAGCACGCGGCATTTGACGTCGCGCGTATACACGGCATCGAGCGTGAAGTGAAGCACGACGTCATCGCTTTCACCACCGCTGTCGCCGAGAAGATGGCCGCTGCGGGCCAGGCGGATGCTTCGCGCTGGCTGCATTACGGGCTGACTTCGAACGACGTGGTCGATACCGCACAGGCGCTGGTGTTGCAGCAGGCCTCCCGGGTGCTCAAGAATGACTGCGAAGCGTTGCTCGCGTCTCTTCAACGCCGGGCCTTTGAGTTTAAGCACACCGTCGAGATCGGCCGCACCCACGGCATGCACGCCGAACCCATTACGTTCGGCTTGAAACTCGCGCTGTGGTACGACGAGATGAAGCGCAACCTCGCGCGCTTGAACGCGGCCTCTGAAGATCTGCGCGTCGGCAAGATTTCAGGCGCTGTCGGAGCGTTCGGGCACATTGGCCCGGAAGCCGAAGAAAAAATCTGCGCGCGCCTGGGATTGAAGCCGGCCGACATCGCTTCGCAAGTGATCGCGCGCGACCGCCACGCCGCCTGGATCGCGGCGCTCGCGCTGCTCACGGCGACCCTCGAGAAGATCGCGCTTGAGGTTCGACACCTGCAGCGCACCGAAGTGCGTGAAGTGGAAGAGCCGTTCTCGGCGGGGCAAAAGGGTTCGTCGGCGATGCCGCACAAGCGCAACCCGGTCACCTCGGAACAAATCTGCGGACTGGCGCGCGTGGTCCGCGGCAACCTGAACGCAGCCATCGAAGATGTAGCTTTGTGGCACGAACGCGATATTTCCCATTCCTCCGTCGAGCGCGTGATCCTCGCCGATTCGGCGATCCTCAGCGACTACCTGCTGGCCAAAACCATCTGGCTCATCGACGGCATGCGGGTCTACCCGGAACGCATGCTGAAGAATCTCGAAAGCACGCACGGGTTGATCTTTTCCGGACAGCTTTTGCTCGATCTGGCCGCCGCCGGAATGCTCCGGGAACAGGCTTATAAGGCGGTACAGGCGCATGCCATGCGCGCCTGGGAAGAGGACGGCAATTTCCGGGCCAGTGTGGAGTCCGACAAAGAAATTCTTTCTTTTCTTTCGCTTGAACAGATTGGGCAGGCCTTTTCGGTAGGTCGATACTTGCTCCACGTGGACCGGATCTTCTCGCGCGTTTTCCCTGGAATCTCTTGATTCCAGGGCATTATTTCTTATCAGTACGTACTGCTAAAATCAACGGGTTACAAAACGGACTTTCGGGGTTAAACTATAGTTGGATCGCGACTTGAGGTTAAAAACTCAGGCCTTCAACGAGATGAGCCAACTGCCACGTAGCTTCGAATATGATCTGGCGCGCGTCCTGCTAGTGGACGACGACCCCGCCTCCCGGCTCACTTTAAAGACGGTTCTCGAAGCGGGCGGCTATAACGTCGACGCCGCAGCCAGCGCCGCCGAGGCCGTAGGAAAGCTCGAAGAAGGCGAATACGAGCTTGTTTTGAGTGACTTACAGATGGAATCCCCGCAAGCCGGCTTGCAGGTCTTGGCTCATGCCAAGATGATGGACTATAAGCCTGCTACCGCCTTGCTAACGACTTACGAGAACGAGCGGCCGAACCTTCCCCGGCGTGAGAACTCTATGTTTATCAAGCCGGTGGACATTCCCGAGCTGCTCGGTAAGGTTGCCGATCTGATCAGCGATCGAGCCACTCGCCGCCTGCAGCGCGAACTGCGCCTCGCCGGCGTCTAACCCAAACCCGAGATCGTCTCTTCGAGCTTATCGAGGGCGTCCACGAAGAAGTGATCCTGCGCTTCGATCCAGATCAACTGCTTGGGCTCGGGGAGGGCCGCGACCAGAGGTTGCAGTTCCTCCACCGGTCCGAATTGATCGTGAGTGCTCTGCACGAAAATCCGCGGCACTGTGCAAGTGTCTAAGAACGAACGGTTTTTATAGACCGTAGGGAAGCCGACAGCAATCGCTCGCGGCGGGCTTGGGTTCGTTTCGTAATTTGACTCGCAAGCTAGCCGCAAAGCAATTCGCGATCCGAAGGAGAATCCTGCAAGCGTCAGGGGCAAATCGGGATAGCGGCTGCGCAGAAGGTCCAGCGCCACGCGGGCGTCGTCGAGCTCTCCTTCGCCATGCGCATATTCGCCTTCGCTCTGGTTGACGCCGCGATAGTTGAAGCGCAGGACGACATGGCCTGAGCGCCGCAGCCCGCGCGCGACGCGGAAGACCACTTTGTTGTGCATGGTCCCGCCGTGCTGGGGATGCGGATGGCAGACCAGAACAATGGCGGTGGGGGCCTCGTCGGGTTCTTCCAGCAGAGCTTCCAGGCGTCCGGCCGGGCCGGCCAGGAACAGGCTCTCTATCTTACGCGGCATGTCCGGATCTGCTAATTAGTTCTGTAGTTGGTGAACTGCATGTCGATGCCGAAGTCGTGGCCGCGCAGCACGGCGATGATTTCCTGCAGCGTGTCGCGGTCCTTGGCGGAGACGCGCACCAGATCGCCCTGAATCGACGCTTGGGCCTTCTTTTTCGAATCCTTGATGGTCTTGACGATGTCGCGCGCTTTCTCGATGGCGATGCCTTGTTGCAGCGTGATCTCCTGGCGCACGGTGGAGCCGCCGGCCGGAGCGATGACCCCGTAGCTCAAGCCTTTCAGGGGCACGTTGCGCTTGACGAGCTTGGCTTGCAGCACATCTGTGACGGCCTTCAGTTTGAACTCGTCCGAGCTCGCGAGCAGAATTTTGTTCTCTTTCTCGCGCAACTCGATCGAGGAGTGGCTGTCCTTCAGATCGAAGCGCTGCTGGATCTCTTTCACGGCCTGCTGCACGGCGTTGCTGACTTCCGGCAAATCGATCTTGGATACGATGTCGAAACTGTTATCTGGCATAAATTAGTGGCCCAGGGCCGTCAAAACTTTCTGAGTGAGTTCGTCGAGAAAACGCGGGAGTTCGAGTTCCACGGCGTGCTCGACGGCGGCGCGGATGTCGTCAAGGCGCGGGGTGGCGGCGGGCGCCGCGGTCTTGCGCTCCTGCTGGGCTTTCAGCGCCAGCGGGCGCAAGGTGTTGAGCATGACGGACGCTTCAAACGGCTTGCGCAGTAGGGCGTCGCAACCGGCGCGGCGCGCGGCGCTCTCGTCTACTTCTTCGATCTGGCCCGCGGTCAGGATCACGCGCACATGGCGGCAACTGGATTTGATGTAGCGGCACAGTTCGATTCCGTTCAACCCCGGCAAGTGGGCATCGGCGATGACTACGTCGGGATCGATTTCAGGGAGGCGCAGCGCCGCGGTCTCGCCGTCGCCCACCCACACCACCCGATAGCCTTCACCGGAAAGGATGCTCTCGCCCATGCGTTGCGCGTGCGGACTGTCATCCGCCAGCAGGATCACGCTCATAGCGGGCTACTGCGGTTTCTTCGTGCCGCCGGTGGCAGCGGGAGCGGCTGGGCTCCCTGGTTTGGCCGGCACTGGCCGCGCGTCCGGTTGCGTATCGAGCGCGGAGGGTCCGTTCACCGGCGCCACCGTTACGTCGCCGGTGAAGCCGGGGGCCGAAGCGTCGGCCGTCTGCGGCACGCTAGCGGGGATTTCGCGTTTGGGCGGGTCCATGGTGGGTGCACCGCTCTTGGCGGCATCGCTCACGTCCGGGTTGCGCCGTATAAAGTCAGTGAGCTTATGGATCCGGCCCGGCTCCACGTGGTTGGCGGCTTCATACTTCATGCGCGCCACCGCCGCGGGGTCGGCTTCCGGCACCGCCATTTCCATTTCCACCAATCTCTTCTTGGCGAGCTCGGCGTAGGTGCTGAGCGGA
>JALYIB010000272.1 GCA_030775965.1 Acidobacteriota bacterium
CACCAGGAGGCCCAAAAATTCAGCACCAACAATTTGCCGCCGAAATCCGAGCGCGTATAGGTGCGGCCGCTATCGCTGACGATCTTGAATTCCGGCGCCTGGTCGCCCGCGTTGGTGACGCGTACGTCGAGCGTGCCCGACACTACCCAAATCAGCGCCCCGGCCAGCAGGACGATGGCCCCGGCCAGCAAGCGGTCGATGTTACGGCCATTTTGCGGGCCCGCGATGCGATATGCCTGAAGCGGGTCTTCCGAAATCTGCGGAAATTCCGTCTGTTGCCTTCTTCATTCGGCGGTCCGAATCCGCTATTCGGATCGCGCCATTTCTATTCAATGATAACACGAAATTGCATGCCGTCAAGAGCTAAGTCTTGTGTTATCTGTCTGGTAGGGATTAGATGTAGCAACATGTCAAGTAGTCATATCTAGTGCTTTATCCGTCAGATTCACATCCGCCATCCACCAGCTTCTAACTTGGCACCTCCTTAGTCTTCAAGCCAGTTTTCCACCGTAGATCCAATCTGTTTGAAAACTGAAGTCCCGGTCGTGACGCTCCCAGCCAAACCCGGAGTCGCCAGCGCGATCTCTCCAAGCCCTTCCTACAGGGCGGTCATTGTCGATGAAGCGCAGGATATGAGCGTAGAGGCGTTTCGACTATTGCGAGCAATGGTGCAAGAAGGGCCGAACGATCTCTTCATCGTCGGCGATGCCCACCAGCGCATCTACCGCCGCCGGGTTTCGTGGGGTCAATGCGGCATCAATATCAAAGGCCGCGGTAAGAAGCTGAAGATCAACTACCGAACTACGGACGAGATTCGAAGATTTGCCGCAGGGTTACTTGAAGGGCGCGAGTTTGACGATCTAGATGGAGTTACTGACCAGCAAAAGGGCTATTCTCTTTAACGCACGGGCGACCGCCAGCAGTGCATGTCTTCGCTACATTCGCTGAGGAGATTGCATTCATAAAGAAGCATTTCGAAGGACTTCAGAACGAAGGCGCAGCATTGGAGTCTATTTGCCTCGTCGCACGAACGAAGCACGTCCTCGACGGATACGTTTCACAACTTCAGAATGCTGGCTTCATGATTTTTATGAAATCAAGCGTTCGGCCGCTGAACAACGCGATAAGCCCGGAGTTCGGGTGGCAACCATGCACCGGGTTAAAGGGCTTGAGTTCGAGCATGTGATTGTCGCGGCCGCAAACAAGGGAATTGTTCCGCTGGATGCCGCAGTGAACGACGCTGAGGATGCTGCCGCGACACGCAATGCAGAAACTAGCGAACGTTAGCTCCTGTACGTTGCGCTCACCCGCGCGCGTCGATCAGCCACGAACTGGATACGGAACCATCAGTCCCTTTCTTGTGAAGTGAGTCGACCGAGACTATCCAGACTAAACTGCTTAGGAAGCTGAGAATTGCAGTTCACGTTGATCGAGAGATGTCGGTGCGCCGCGCCAACGAGGGTCCGTGCGATCGACTTGACAGATCCGAGAACCGTGGTGCAATGAATATAGGCTTTTTTGATGCTCCGGGCACGTCATTTGGAATCTTGGCGCCCAAACGGAAGCCTGTGGATGATGAGGTTCCCGCAGACCGCGCTTAACCGCGCGGTTGTGAAGTGATTCAGTAAGCCTCGGGCCGATGCGCCCGCCAAAGCAAATCTGAAAAACCAAGAAGCGCAGCACTGAGGAGCGATTTGTCTTATGGGTGTAGTCTGCCCAAAAAGACGGTGTCGATGATCCATTTCCGATAAACAGTTTTGCGAGGAGAAAGGAAGGTTGAGTTATCAAGAGAAGGAACAGAATGAGATTTTAGATGTAAAAGGGGCCGCTATTCAAGTCCCGGAGATCGCGCAACGCCTTGGTGTGGGGCGATTGAAAGTCTACGCCATGCTGGAAGCCAGCGTTATACCGGGCATCCGATATGGCCGGAAGTGGATCGTGACCCGGTACGCTTATGATCAATGGGAGCAGACTTGCGGGGCGCAGTCGTCGCCAGCGAGGGTACAATAGCTGCGATGTCGGTCAAGAAGCGCACATATCGGTCAGGGAAGACCGTGTGGTACTACATTTTCGACGCACAGGGATCAACGCGACAGAACCGACGACAGGTCAAGGCTTCGGGCTTTTCGACCAAGAAGGAAGCCCAAGATGCAGAGGCGGCACGGCGCGTCGAAGTACAGAGGCGGGCCGAATCGCCAGTACTGAATCCGGGTCCATTGCCCACAACACTTGGCGCTCTATTGCAAGAGTTCTTCGCCCGGCACGCGGACAAGAAACTTGCGCCGAAAACGTCCGAACGCTACAGGGAACAGGCGGCATACCTCTCGCCCGAATTGTGCGCGATGCCCTTGCAGGAAATTACACCGTTGCGCCTGAGCCATGAGTGGGATCGCCTGCTCGAAAGTGGTGGCCGTCACCGCAAGACCAAAGAGGCCCGGCCCCTCTCCGCGAAGATGGTTCGCAATATCGCGGGGGTGGTTTCGACGGCATTTGTTCGCGCCGCCCGATGGGGGTTGGCGACTTTCAACCCGGTAACGGATAGCGAACCACCAGTCCCGGTGAAGCACGAGGGTGTGGCACTGACACCCGCGCAACAATCGCTTCTCATCGAGGCAGCTCCGGGATGTTGGTGTCTTTCCGCATTCCTGGAGCTTTCCGCAGCGACGGGCGCAAGACGCGGCGAAGCCCTCGCGCTGGAGTGGACAGATATTCAAGACGGTCACGTTCTGATTGCCCGGTCGCTCTCGCAGACGAAGGCAGGCTTAAAGTTTAAGGGCACGAAGACAGGCAGGCAACGACTTCTCACGTTGCCGCGGTCTGCTATCGCCGCCCTGGAAAATCACCGCAAACAGCAGGACGTGTTCCGGAATCAATTCGGGCCAGATTACCAGGGGAACCTGATTTTCGCCAACCCGGATGGAACACCGCTGAAGCCGGATTCGATCTCGTCGTCCGTTTCACTTCTGTTCCGCCGACTGAAACTGCCGAAGCACGCAAGCCTTCATTCCTTGAGGCACACCCACGGCTCACATTTGCTGGCGACTGGAACTTCACTCCCGGCCGTATCGAAGCGCCTGGGACACTCTTCTCCGTATGTCACCGCGACGATTTATGCTCACGCGATTGACGGCCAGGACGAAGAAGCGGCCCGGAAATGGGATGAGTTTCAGCAGCACTCGACATCTCCCGTCAAGCAGGTGTGACCGCGTGTGACCCCGCCTTCTGTAAGTTATTGAGAAATTGGTAGCGCTAACGGGAATCGAACCCGTATTTAAGCCTTGAGAGGGCTCCGTCCTAACCGTTAGACGATAGCGCCACTGTCTACCATTACAACTAATGACGCAATCTCCCCGCGCACGCCGCTTCCCGCCTTGTTAAACTGGAAGTTCTAATGATCTCATCGACCCAACTACGTCCCGGAATGGTCATCAAGTTCAATAACGAACTTTATTCGATCTTCAAAATGGACC
>JALYIB010000273.1 GCA_030775965.1 Acidobacteriota bacterium
GCCGACTCGGCGGCGTCCAGAATGTTGCGGGCTTGTTCGGCCAGATGCACACCTTCATATCGCAGAGCCCGGATGTAATTCTAGTCGTCAATTTGTTAACAGTTACACCCGTCAGATTTCGGACTCCACTCCTAACGATCATTCCTGTTTTCAATAACCTAAAGGTTGGCCCCCAACTTGCATTCTTTCCGCCATGAACCTCATAGCGAATCTATCCCCCACCTATAGACGTTCTTTTTCGGTGAACCACCTGTCGGGTATGACCGACGCCGGCTACGATAGCAACCGCGCCTACACTGAGATGATGGGTATCCTCAACGGCCTCAGCCAGCACGATCCCAGCCTCTACCGCCGCGTTAAGCAGGAAATCGTCAGCAACCTCCGTAAAGCGAAATCTTTTAGCCGAAGCTGTTAGGATTCCCTTGTCTGCTCCCCCCCCCACTTACGGAGTGGCTCTTTTCCCAGCAAAGTCCGCGAAATCGCCGGCTTTCCTCAGATATTTTCCGAGAAATCGTCGTAACCTCGTGAAGCCATAGAGGGCACTCACTTCAGAAGCGGAAACAGACCTTGGGAAGTTCCGCCGATTGGCTACACTAACCGCGCCTTGGTCGCCTACTTTGCAACATCCTAGGATTCCAATTTGGGGACTAAGTTCTTGTGATCAACTTCACCGCTTAGTTTCTGGGGCTTCGGCTGATTCTCTCCCGTAAACCTCCCTACTTGAGAATAGCCAGCCTGTCCCACGTGGTGCCCCAGCTCTTTCATGCTTTAGTGTTTTCACCGGACGCGGACGTGGCTGGCTGCCCGTAACCAACCGTGCGCCTGCGATCGCCTCTTGGTTCACCAGCGCGCCGCGGATGGCTTCGCCGTTCACCTCCCAACCGTCCCTGAGGGCAAGTTCCAAACGCCGAAGCACTTCTCCTTCGGTCAGTTGATAAACGATCTCCTGCAATGGACGGCGGCCGTCGTTCAGCGCCTCGTGCAACTCGGGTGCAAGTTTAGCTTCTGAGCTGGTGAGTGGCGCCAAACGGTGGCTTGGATCACTTGCACCATGCCAAGGAATCCATCGGTGGCTGCGTGCGGTTCGAGCCCAGCCTATAACCACTACAATTAAGTTGTAGTGGCGGAGGAAGAGGGATTCGCTGGTCCGTAACCCTCTGATTCCGCGTAAGTTATTGATTCTCCAATTTGCGCGATTTGCACAAACCGCACAGAAAAGCAGCTTTTGGCAGCTTTGACATGCAAACTCGCTACAGCGATTCAAGCCGGGAGCTGCCCGTTCCCGTTCGACAGGAACACTCACCTACCCTCATAGCATACGCGATTGGGATGTAACGCTTGGGTGTTGTAAACTGAGTTCCCGAGATCACCAAACTAGTTTCGGAATACGAGATCAGCCCGTACCTGAAACTGAGCGGCAGGCTGATCCATTGGCCTTCGCCTGCTACCGGCGGCTTCCGCAGTGGACCTTGGGATTTCAGGACCTGATCAAGGAGATCGCCTCAGCAACAGACGGCGAATTGGTGAAACGGGCTGGCGAACGGCAATCGCAGACGACCTGCCACCGCTGCGTGTTCGGCCGTACTGCGGAGTATGCAGTCACGCTGAGCAAGGGTGCACACCTGCAAATTATCGGCGAGATCCAGACGCGCGAATACGTAGCCAAGGGCGGCGCGAAGAAGTCGGTCACCGAGATTCGCGTGCAGCGCCTCTCTCGCTTAGACAAAGTCCGGCTCGACCAGACTCCGAAGCGTGAGGAGGCCGCCGCGTAAGCGGCCTTCTCTCCATCGCAGAGGAACAACGCTATGCCGCAAATTGTGCAACAGGCTGCTGCACAATTGACCTTTCAAGGGACTCACGCCGCCGTCATTCCCCAGATATATTCAATAACCGACGAAGAGCGTCGGTGTTCGCGTATACTTGGGGAATGGTGTCCTTAGAACAGCAGCTCGAAGACCAACTCGCGCGCGGGCGCGACTTCTTCTCAGCCGGGGAGGCGCTCAAGGTAGTTCACCAATCACCTGAAGCCTTCGAGGCGGCTGCCAGGAGATTGAAAAAGAAACACCGCCTCGCCAGCCCGTGGCGAGGCTTCTTCCTCATCCTTCGTCCGGAAGACCAAGTGATGGGAGCGCCCGACCCCGTCCGCTGGATTGATCCGCTCATGCGGCACCTGGGCATCGACTACCGCGTTTCCTTGTTGCGTGCCGCCGCTTTTCACGGTTCCTCGCACCAAGCGGCAATGGTGTTTCAGGTCATCGTGCCGAAGCAGCTTCGCTCTTTCGATATCGGTCGCCATCGCATCCAGTTTGTTTACCAAGCGCCCGAAGCGTTCGTGGAAGCCAACCGCCCGGAGTTCCTGAAGCAGATAAAGAGCGAGTCCGGATTCGCCAAAGTTGCCGGCGTCGAGCTGATGCTGCTCGACTCGATCCGGTACTTCCACAGGGCCGCAGGTATCGATGGCGTGGCACAGGTTGTTCACGATGTTGGCCGCAAGGCTGATCCGCGAAAACTAGCCAAGGCCGCAGTCGCCTATGACAACTCGGCGGTGCGGCGACTGGGCTTTTTGCTCGATCATTTTGGTCTGAACCGACAGTCACATGCTCTGGCACCGTATGCGAAGAAAGCAAAGTCGATGAAGCCGCTCGACCCGTCCGCCAAGCCGCTGGTGGAGGAATCGCAGCCGAAGCCGGGCATCAACGAAAAGTGGATGTTGATCTTGAATCGTGCCGTGGAGATTGACTCGTGATACCGAATGCATATTTGCAAGAGTGGACCCATGTGGCCCCATGGCCGGATTCCACGCAAGTGGAGCACGATCTCATCATTTGCCGCGCTTTGTGCGACCTCTTCAACGAGCCCCGGCTCGCCGGAAAGATCGCCTTCCGGGGTGGCACGGCTATCCACAAACTGCTTTTTCCGCAAGCATTACGCTATTCGGAAGACATCGACTTGATCCAAGTTGAGCCGGGGCCGATTGGCCCGATCGTAGACGGAATTCGCGCCGCGCTCGGGTGGTTGGGTACATGCAAGCGGGAACCAGCGACCCACTCCATGCACCTAACATTCCGATTTGCGCCGGAGGCCGATCCGGCCACAAAGCGCAAGTTGAAGGTCGAGATCAATACACGGGAGCACCAGAACCTCCTGGGCATCCGGAACTATCCCTTTCAAGTGGAAAACAGTTGGTTCACTGCAAAGGCGGAAATCGTGTCCTTCGAACCCGAGGAACTGTTTGGCACAAAACTGCGCGCGCTGTTGCAGCGCCGTAAGAACCGGGATCTCTTCGATCTGAACGAGGGGTTGACCCGGCTCGCTCTTGACCAAGAAAGAGTGATCGCCTGCTTCGAACACTACTTGGAGTTGGAGGGAACGTCGATCAGCCGGGCCGCCGCCGAGCAGCGGATGCTCGAAAGACTCGACCGCAGTTTGATCGAGGACGTTGCACCGCTACTCCCTGTTGGAGTGACGTTTTCTGACGCCGAAGCGATGGCAGCCGTCGGGCGAGTCTGGTTTCAACTCGTCGCCCGCATGAAGGGCGAGCCTTGGAAGCTGTCCGGCCAAGTGATCGAGAAGATTCGAAGCGTTAGGAGCTCGGCCTTCCTGCGGTAGAGCCCCAGGAAAAGGGTGATGTTGCGTCACATGACTTGTGTATCAGGCCGATCAGCTTGTGCTACGATCAACTCTCACAATCCCTAAGAAAGAACTCCCGGAGGAGGCAACTGGCAACTTATCTCGGCCATGTACATATCGCGGCCACCCAGCGCTATCTGACAATGACTCCGGAACTGCTCCACGAAGCCAGCCAGCGCTTTGAGCGATACGTAGGCGGGGGGCAGCATGAATGATCTAACATTGCTGGGACCCTGGGTGCGGCGATTTCTGCTTGAGCACTTGGTAGCTGAGCGCAACTTGGCGCGCAACACGCAACGCAGCTACCGCGATGCGCTGGCGATGCTGATCCGTTTGTTGGCGACAAATTGCACCAATCCGTGGACCGGCTGACGGTGATCAACGTGTCCGCGGATCTAGTGCGCCTCTTTCTCACCGATCTGGAGCAGTCCCGAAACTGTTCGATTGCCACGCGTAACCAGCGCTTGGCGGCGATTCATGCTCTGGCTCGGTTTGTGGGAGAGTACAGTCCAGAGCACATTGCCTGGTGTGGTCAGATTCGTTCCAACCCCTTCAAAAAGGCGAGTAGGACATTGATTCCTTACCTGGAGAAGCCGGAGATGGACGCGCTGTTGGGAGCCCCGGACCGTCAAACGCCACAGGGCCGCCGGGATCACGCACTCCTGCTGTTTCTCTACAATTCCGGAGCACGCGCTCATGAAGCCGCGCAGATGCTTATCAGCGAATTAGATCTGACCGGGTGCTCCGTGAAGATTCGCGGCAAAGGCGGCAAAGAGCGGCAATGTCCGCTCTGGCCGAGCACCGTCGAGGAACTCAAGCCGCTCATCATAAATCGCGCTCCCGCGGGCATTGTGTTTCTGAATCGTTGCGGGCATCCCATAACGCGCTTTGGTATTTACGCCGTGGTTGAGCGGTACGTCCAGAGGCTCCAGACGCAGATGCCCTCATTGCTGTCAAAGCGGGTCAGTCCCCACTCTATAAGACATACAACGGCTACGCACCTCCTCCGTGCCGGCGTCGACATCAACACTATCCGTGCCCGGCTCGGGCATGTCTCCCTTGACACGACCAACATCTACGCCGAAATCGATCTGGAAATGAAGGCCAAGGCTCTGGCAAAGTGCGAAGTCACCAATCCGAACAGCTCAACCCGTCACTGGAGAGATGATCCGGCGCTGATGACATTCCTGCGGGGCCTTTAAGCACGTGTCGTTATGTGGCGTCCCAGGCCGTCGTTCCGCCTATTCCAAAAGGGTTGCGCTTTGGGCGCCACATAAATTTGGCGACCACATATCGCATAAAATGTGCTCGAACACATTTTATGCGGTAACGCTGCACGTACGGATCTGTGCGGGGGGCGGTCAGTAATGGCCGTCCCTACCGCGACCAGACCACCCAGAATACCGATTGACGCTGACCGTCTTCCCAGTGCGTCAGCTATTTGTTATGCTTCCGGTACATTTTGATTTGCATTAAGCTATAAATTCAAGCAATTTATGCGACGTTCACCGGCGCCAGCCAACTCGGAGTGGCTGACGCGAAAACAAATTATTGACGGCAAGCTCAAGTCTGCCGGCTGGAAGGTCGTTCCGTTCGTGGCCGGAAAGCCACTGAGCGCCTATGAACGCCTCCTCGTTTGTCATTCGAAGCCCTCAACCGCCTACCATGCCTCTAGTTTCCTTTGGTACGGATTATGGGGTTTGGGTCAGCGAGGTATTTCGCTTTGAAGAGCTGGGATTCGAGTAATTGCATAAGCCCTCATGAAAACTTTGAGAGCGGCATTGATCCTGCTCTCCACCTCCTTTGGTGAGGGAGTTGAAGACAATCCCAAGAGAACGCGGCGGAAAGCCTCCCCGAGCGCCATGTGAACGAGGTGATCTGCGGCAGTGAAGGGATCGACGCTACGCAGGAGCCCTTTTCTTATTTTTTGTTCGAAATATGCGGCAAGGAGGGCATGGGCTCTCCGAGGCCCTGCCCTGTCGAAAATCTCGGCGAGTTCCGGAAATCGAGCAGCTTCCGCATGAAGTACACGGACCAACTTGACGGCCTGATCGGTATAGAGCATCTCCGCCAAGTTCTTCACAAACAGGTACAAAGCCCTTTCCATCGGGACGTCCGCCTCAAGTGCGTCAGCGAATCCTTTAAACATCGTAGAATTCAGACGCATCACGATGGCTTCAAAGAGCTTTTGTTTGTTTCCAAAATGATTGTAGAAGGTAAGCTTCGAGGCTTTAGCGCGCGATGCAATCTCATCGACGCTGGTGGCCGCAAAACCATTCTCAAGAAAGACTTCCGTTGCGGCTTGGAGAAGGCGTTCCTTGAGCCGATCCTCCCCGGACGTAGCAGATTTTGCAGTTTTTTTCGTCAATTTAACTCCTCCGTCTGAGCTTGGCATAATTTCTTTCCCCCATTGCATCCAGCTATACGATACTGTACAGTATCGTTAAGTAGAAAGAAAGGTGTCCTTTTGAACGAACGATCCTGGGTCCCGAAGCACAACCCGTGGTTAATTGCCATTACTGTAAGCATGGCAACGTTCATGGAGGTGCTT
>JALYIB010000274.1 GCA_030775965.1 Acidobacteriota bacterium
GCGGCTTGGCTGCCATACAGGATTGAGAACTCCTACTATTAGAACACATTAGGGTTAAAGATCCATGGATTTCCGCCCAACGGCGGGAACCTTGCCTCTACCGGAGAGTTATTGGGTCCGGAACGCACTTATTCGGTGTGAACCTTAAACCTGTAGCCCAAACTGTGGCGGCTATCCTGGCGGCGGTCCTCGCGCGTGGGGCGGAAAATCCGGCCCTTCTGGCGATCCGTCTCACGGAAGGCGATGGCGCCATTTACGCCAAAGGCTCGCGCGCCACCCGCGGCCTTACGGTGCTGATTACCGACGAAACCGGTCGTCCGGTGGAGGGCGCGACGGTGAGTTTTTCGCTGCCGGGCGAAGGTCCCAGCGGATTGTTCAGCTCCGGGACCAGAACCGAAATCGCCACTACCCACGCCGATGGCCGCGCGGCTGTGTGGGGGATGCAATGGAATCGAACACCCGGACCGTTTGAAATCCGGATCACGGCGGTAAAGGGGCAAGCGCGCGCCGGTACGGTGAGCTCGCAATTCCTGAGCGACGCCGCGGAGGTGAAGGATGCCAGCGCGCCTAAGACCCACGCGAGCCACAAGCTTCTATGGATTTCAGTCATCGTCGCGGGCGCCGCCGTAGCGGGCGTTGCGGGAGTTGTGGCGGGCAAAGGCGCGGCGGCGGCCGGGAGCGCCGTCACACCCTTGCAAATCGGCGCGCCGACCATCAGTTTGGGGCACTCATGAAACTTTTCCTTTTCTTTTTGATGACCGCCGGCGCCTGGGCGCAGATTGAGCGTCCTTCGTTGGGCGTGATGCTGGATGAAAACGGACGCGCGCGGCTAGTAACCGGCGCGCCAGCCGCCGCGGCGCTGGGCGATCCATTGTTCGGCGGAGCAGTGATTTCACTCGCATGTTCGCAGACAACTTGTCTGGCGAAGACCGAAACAGCCGTGGTCGCCTCCACCGGCGAGACCGCGGACGCCCCACCGGGCGCCGCGATTATTGCTTTCATAGGCGAAGTAGCCTACGTATATTTCGTCGAAACCCGTCAATTCTCGATCTGGTTTGCTGGACAACTCTATCCATTCGATTTCGCAACCGGCGGCGACGTGCTCTCGATCAGAGCCGAGGGCTTTGCCTACGCCATCGCACGCGACGACGGGATCTGGGTGGGAGATCAGAATCTGGGCCAGGCCCATGCGATTTTCCTGCTCGGCGACGGTGGCGCGCTGTTGGCTGTTGACGGCCAGGTGCGCCTGCTGCGGGCCGACGGTACCGAGGTCGATTTCGCGGTGTCCGGAGCCGGCGGTTTTCTGCGCATGAGTGACCGCTACATCGAGGTGATTACGGACAGCGGGATGTGGGCGCTCGATACGCAAGCGGGTAACGAACAAATCTTTCTTCTGCCGGGAGGCTCCCGTTGAAAGCACGAATCCTCTTTCTACTGGCACTGGCTCCCGCGCTGCTCCAGGCTCAGATCGTGCTGTATTCGCTCGATGGCATCACTCCGTCGCCGCTCGGCGCCGTGTACGGTTACGGACAAGTGGCGGCAGGCGATACGAAAATCGTCCGCTTTCGCGCGCTGAATACGGGGACGGCATCCATTACCATCACGCTACTCAAAGTACTCAACAATACGGGCGCGGGATTTTCTATCGTTAACAGTTCTTCGACGCCGTTCGTGGTCGCTCCCGGCAGCGCGATGGATTTCTTTGCCGGATTCTCTGCTACCGACGTCGCCAGCTACAGCGCGACTTTGGAGGTGGGCACGGTGAGCCAGACCGTCACCGCAATACTTCTGGCCACGGTAGTACCCGCGCCGACCCTGAGTGTGTCCGCGCCCTGCACGGGCCCGGACGCCAATTTAACCATCAGCTTCGGAAGGATTCCGCAAGGCACGCAAGAGTCTTGCACGCTCTCGATCCTGAATCCTTTCACGCAAGCGCTCACGGTTTCTCCGTTGACTCTAACCGGCGCTGGGTTCAGCACGGCGGCGGGAAGCGCAGTAACGATAGCGGCGGGTCAGTCGTCGTCCTTCACGATCCTATTCGCTCCCACCAATGCCACCGCCTACACGGCAACACTCACAGTGGGAACGCGAACCTACACGCTATCCGGAACCGGATTCTCGTCGCCATTGCCGGCGCTGGTGTGGAGCTTCGACAGCACCGCCATCGCCAGCGGGGAACAGCACACTCTGAGTCTGCAACTTTCCGCACCGGCCCCCGTGACCGCCGCCGGAACGCTGACGCTGACCTTCACGCCGTCGACAACGATTGTTACCGACGATGCGATGGTGCGATTCCTCCCTACATCCAAACGGGTGGCCTCGTTCACAGTTGCCGCCGGCGCCACCTCTCTCACGATTAATGCGCTGCCGAATATTGTGTTCTCCACGGGAACGACGGCGGGCACTCTTACGTTCACCGTCGATCCCGGAATCTTCGGTCTCTCGGGAAGCCCAGCGAGATCGCTCACGACCCCGCCCGCATTGATCGCCATCTCTTCGAGGGGCGCCACGAGCCTCGCCAACGAGCTCGACGTGGTGATTGCCGGCTTCGACAATACTTATTCCATGGGTGCCCTGTCCTTCGCC
>JALYIB010000275.1 GCA_030775965.1 Acidobacteriota bacterium
GCCCACGGGAGTCCCCGCGCCGCTTGAGAACGCTCCGCGCGTGGCGGGCAAAGTATCGGTTTATCTGGACCGCGCGCCCGTGGAAGTGACGCGCGCTGAACTTGCTCCCGGATACGTGGGCTTCTATCTGGTAGAAATCACCGTGCCCAAAATCAGCAATTACGGACCCGCGGAGTTGTATCTGGATGTGGACGGCAATGCGAGCAACCGCGTCCGTGTATATATTGAACCTTAATGCTGCGACGATACATCCTCTTATTGCTGCTGGCCGTAGTGGGCTCTTCGGCGCACGACTTCGGGGTTGCCACCTGGACTCCGGCCAAGATCCGGGACATCGACGACGATAGCGCAGGACGCAGCTACCGTCTATATCTTTACCGGCGGTAACTCATGGTTCCCTATCAGGGCCGTTCCGCCATTCGCGTTGCCAGGGTAGTGCTGGCGCTCACCTGTCTGGCCTGGTTCCCCTTCACGGGAGGCCGCATTTCATCCTCACTGGTGTTCTTGATCGCTTACGCGATTTTCGCCGTCGGCACGCTGTTCGAGACGCGCTTCGATTCCGCTCCACGCGCGTTCGTCGCGCTGGTCATCGACTTCACGTTCTTTGCCTTCTCGAAATGGCTGCTACCGGTCGACTGGGCATCCGCGCTCGCCTACGGATTCCTGCTGATTTCGGTGGCCACGCTGCACGAGTTCGTTACGGTCTTGATCGTCGCCGCGGCGGCGATAGTTTTGATCGTGCTCCTCACCGTGCCCGGCGGCGGACTCATCTGGGCGGACTGGACCGCGGCCACGATGGCGGTGGCCTTCGCGCTTTATAAGCGCTATCTCGAACGGCGCATGTCGAATACACTGCGCTACAACATGATCATCCGCTCGCAGGCCGAGGGCGCGCGCGAGGCCGAGCGCGAGCGCATTGCGGCGGACTTCCACGACGGACCGCTGCAAAGTTTCATCAGCTTCCAAATGCGTCTGGAGATCGTGCGCAAACTCCTCAGCCGCGACATTGACGCCGCAGGCGGGGAACTGCGCCTATTGCAGGACCTGTGCCGCAATCAAGTCACCGAGCTCCGCAGCTTCGTGCGCAGCATGCGGCCGGTGGAAGAAGGCGTGAGCTTAAGTGCGTCGCTCAGCCGCATGCTGGAGCAATTCCAGCGCGATACCGGCATCACTGCAACCTTTGCCAGCGCCGAAACCATCGATCCGCCGCAGACGGAAGTGTCGCTCGAACTGCTGCAGATCGTGCGCGAGACGCTGAACAATATTCACAAACACTCGGGCGCCTCGCGAGTGGCGCTGACGCTTGGCAAGAACGGGCAGAAGCTCGAAGTGCGCGCGGAGGACAACGGCGGCGGCTTTCCCTTCAGTGGAGTGTTTTCGCTGGAAGAATTGGAGCTGCTGCGTACCGGGCCCGTGAGCATCAAGCGCCGCGTACGAATGTTAGGCGGCGAATTGGTGGTCGACTCGCGCCCCGGGCAAGGTTCGAGCCTGGAAATTCGCGTGCCGCTCTAATAGCGCGCTAAAATTGATCGAAATGCAATTTCTCGCTGAAAGCCTCGTTGAACTCATCACTCAGACTTCCACCAACCTGCCGCCGGACGTCCGCGCAGCCATGAGCGGCGCGCTGGGGACGGAGCTGCCGAATACCCAATCCTCACAAGCCCTGAATATCATTGCCTCGAATATAGACATGGCGGCGGAAGACGAAGGTCCGCTGTGCCAGGACACGGGCATGCCCACCTTTGTGGTGCACACGCCGGTGGGTGTTAATCAGATCCGGCTGAAGGGGGCGATCCGGGAAGCCGTTGCCGAAGCCACGCGCCGCGGCAAGCTGCGTCCCAATTCCGTCGATTCGCTCAGCGGAAAAAACAGCGGCAACAATCTGGGCGCGGAAACACCGGTGATTCATTTCGAGCAATGGGAAGAAGATGAGATCGAGGTCAAGCTGATCCTCAAAGGCGGCGGCTGCGAGAACAAGAACATCCAGTATTCGCTGCCCTGCGATCTTGAGCACATGGGGAAGGCCGGACGCACCATCGAAGGCGTGCGCAAGTGCATCCTGCACGCGGTTTGGCAGGCGCAAGGACAGGGCTGCGCGCCGGGCGCCCTGGGAGTCTGCATCGGCAGCGACCGCGCGCACGGTTACGCGTTAGCGAAAGACCAGCTTTTCCGTACGCTCGACGACGTGAACCCGCATCCCGAACTAGCGCAGCTCGAAGCCGAAATTATGGAGGAAGCCAATCGCCTGGGCATCGGAGCGATGGGTTTCGGCGGCAAAGTGTCGCTGATCGGCTGCAAGA
>JALYIB010000276.1 GCA_030775965.1 Acidobacteriota bacterium
TACAGCAAGGTATCACGTCCGTCCGCGAAGGAAAATTCGAACCCATCCAAGTCAGTTCCACTAACGACGAAATCGAATATCTGGGCGAAAGCTTCAACCAGATGATCGCGGAAATCAACGCGTCGCAAAAAGAGATCCGCCAGCACCGCGATCTGCTCGAAGAGCGCATCCGTCAGCGCACCGAAGATCTGGAAAAAGCCATGCGCACGGCGCTCGCCGCGAGCCAAGCCAAGAGCGAATTCCTGGCCAACATGTCGCACGAGCTGCGCACGCCCATGAATGGGCTGCTGGGCATGCTCGACGTCGTGCTCGACAGCCCGCTCAATAGCGACCAGCGCGATGAGCTCGAAATCGCCCAGCGCTCGGCCTACGCCCTGCTCGCCTTGCTAAACGACATTCTCGATCTCTCCAAGATCGAAGCCGGCAAGATGATGATCGAGAACATTCCATACGACGTGCGCTCGGTTCTCGACGACTGCGTGAAGTCCTTCCAGGCGCGCGCCCTGCAAAAGAAAATCGCCCTGCATTTCGAAATCGACCCGCAGGCGCCCACCAAGATCATTGGCGACCCGCTGCGCGTTCGCCAGATCGCTGCCAACTTGCTCTCCAACGCGCTCAAGTTCACGGAAAAGGGTTGGGTATCCCTGCGCCTGTCCGGCATCCAGGGGGGCCCCGCCGGCCTCGCGCAAATGTGCATCACCGTCAGCGACACCGGCACCGGAATCGAAGCCGATAAGCTCACCGCTATCTTTGAAAAGTTCACGCAAGCCGACGGCAGCATCACCCGCAAGTACGGCGGCACGGGATTGGGTCTGGCCATCACCAAACGCCTGGTTGAAATGCAAGGGGGCCAAGTGCTGGTTGAAAGCAAGGTAGGCAAGGGCAGCACTTTCACCCTCCTCCTTCCGTGGGAGCCCGTGATTGAAGTCACAGCGCCCCATTCGGCTCCCAGCGCCGCCCAGCAACGGGCCGAAGTGGTGCCTGCGCGGACGCGGGTGCTGGTGGTCGAAGACAATCTGGTCAACCAGAAAGTGGTGCTGGCAATTCTGCGCAAGAAGGGCTTCCAGATCGACGTTGCCAACGACGGCCGCGAGGCGCTTTCGAAACTCGAAGCCGCCGCCGATCCCTATGACATCGTGCTGATGGACGTGCAGATGCCTGTTCTCGACGGCCTTGAAACCACCCGCATCATCCGTAAGAACCGGCGTTGGGACCGCCTCCCCATCGTAGCCATGACGGCTCATGCGATGAACGGTGACCGCGAACGCTGCCTGCAGGCGGGGATGAATTCCTACGTGTCGAAACCCGTGCAACCCGCGCACCTGATCTCCCTCATCGAGAAGCTTCTGCAGGAATGGGCGGCAGCGCCGCAGCCGCCCGCGCCGGTCACCGCACACTTGGTGCTCGAACACTCCGCCATGGCCCAGGATCTACTGGAGTTGTTTCTACAACTGGCGCCGGAGCGCCTGCGGCAAATGGAAACCGCGGCCGGCCAAAGTGACGGCAGCACGCTCGCCGCCGAAGCACGCAAAATCGCCGACGCCGCGAGTCAATTTGCGTCGCGGGCCGTAGCCGACTGCGCCCAACGCCTCGAACTCGCCGCCGCGAATGGCAACTTCGCTAAGGCTGCTGAGGAATTGGCCACCCTGCGCCGCGAGATCCAGGAATTATCCCCGCTGCCTGCCTGATCAAAACACCCGGCGCTTTAAACGGTCGACCGTAAACTTGGCCGTATCGGCTACCGCCATAACCGTCATCACACCGGCCTGCACGGGATCGGTAACCACCAGGTCGGCAGCCTCCGGCACACTTCCCGCCATATTCAGGCTCACCACCAGGAGCCCCAGCGCGCGCACTTCCCGCACCGCGTTCTCGATATCGCCGCCCATCAACGATCCCGCCATGACGATCGCTTTTACTCTCGGTAATCGTCCCGCGGCGCGGACGGCGGCCGCTAACGCCTCCTCGCCCACCAGCGGGATGGTATCGATCGAGATATGCTCCCCGCGGATATTGTGGCGGTCCGCTTCGAGAATCGCTCCCAGCGCCACCTGCCCCACCTGCGCTCCGCCGCCCACGATAATGATGCGCTTCCCATAGATCTTCTCCATGGTCGCCACCTGCGCCGCCCGCCGCACCATTGGCAGCTGCCGCAGATCCTCCACCATCGGTCCGGCATCGCCCGGCGCCTCGATCTCAAAATACACGTGATCGGTATTCGTGTCACGGCCCACAATGATTTCGACGCTGGTGATATTCCCCTGATGCCGGGCAATTACACCCGTGGTCGCGTGGAGAATCCCCGGTCCCGTATCGCATAAGATTTCAATCCCGATTTTCCCGGTAGCCACTCACTCCACCTCGTATTTCTTGAGAAGTCCGTCCCAAAACCCGCGCGCCTTCAGCAAAATTTCCGCCATCTCGCGCACCGCCCCCGCACCGCCGCCCGCCGTGGTTATATGATGCGCGCGCCGCTTTACTTCCGCCCGCGCGTCCGCCGGAGCAAATCCGAGCCCCACCCGCCGCAGGATCGGAACATCGGTCAAGTCATCCCCCGCATACGCGACTTCGCTCAAATCCAGCCCGCTCTTCTTCATGATCTCCTCGAGAATCGGCGCCTTCTCGATGTGCCCCTGGTAGATATAGGTCATCCCCACC
>JALYIB010000277.1 GCA_030775965.1 Acidobacteriota bacterium
GAGCATCAGCCTTCTAAGCTGAGGGTCGCTGGTTCGAGTCCAGCCGCGCCTACCAAATAAATCAGTGGTTTGCGAATCACTGAATCTGAGCCGGTTGGTCCACTGTAGTGGAAATTGTAGAGACGACTTCTGTCTTTGCCGTTTTCGCCCTCACCGAGAGCGATTCTACCGCTTCCCGTTTTGCCGCCATCCGAATATGCGAGTATCGCTCCAGCATCGCGCGGCTCATATGACCCATGAGCGAAAGCATCGTGCTCTCAGGAATGCCGGCCTCCGCCATTTTGGTAGCGGCGGTGTGTCTCAGGTCATGTAGACGACAGGCGACGCCCGCCTTCTCGCGTAGGTTCACCCACGCCGTCTTGATCGTGGTGGTAGATCGGCCCGGGTCGGTCGGAAACGGAGAACCCCACGGAAACAGATGGTCGGACCCGTTCGTAACCGCGAACCGTTCTGTGAACCACGCCGCGTGAGCTGAAAGCACCTCGGCGAGATCTTGGTTCATGGGAATCTGCCGACCGGTACCTGAAGACGTTTTGGCCCGCCCCACGGTAATGACTCGTCGGGCTAGGTCCACCTGGCCCCATGTGAGCGAGATGATTTCACCGCTTCTCATCCCTGTCATGAGCGCCACGCGCACAAATGTTCCGATCAGCACGGAACGAAGCACCGGGATTGCTTCGAGCAATTTTGTTTCTTCTTCTGGCGAGAGCGCCCGGCCCGCGTCCTTGCGTTCTTCGAGTTTGCGAAGGTTGGGCCACAGAGTCCGCCAAGGCTTTCCAAGGGCGCGGCTAAGAGTGCCAAGGTCCATGTTGACGGTTCGCCCGCACGCTCCCTCTTCGAGGCGCGCGCGGATGAATCCATGAAGAGCTTTTTCCGTTAGATCAGGAAGGAGCACTGACCCGAGATGCCGTTTGAGGTGGGCGACACATCCCTTGACCCAAACGGTGGAACGCTGCCGGTGATTCAATCCATAGCTATCCGCGTAGCAATCGAGCACTTCGGTCACGCTTCGGATTCTCCGCTCTCGCCCTTCGACCGAAAATCCCGACAGCGCGCGCTCCAGTTCAAGCCGCCGTCCACGCTCCGCTTCCACAGCAAGAGTCTTCCGGGATGTCTTGGCCGACTCCTGGACGCGCTTTCCCGCATAGATAAACGAGTACCACCAGATTCCGCCACGCTTATAAACAGCCATCGATTTCAATGCTCCTTCACTCATCATTATACCTAAACCCCCTTTAGGTTACAATAGAAATATCCTGCCCGCTTCACCAAAACGGGGTTAAGATGAATCATGGCGACGAGGAAGCTTCCACTGGAAGTTCTTGAGTTCTTCCGAAAGCAAGGTGCGAAGGGTGGAAAGATCGGAGGCAAGCGTTCCCTCGAAACCATGACGCCTGAAGAACGTAGCGCCCGCGCCAAGAAGGCTTCTGTCGCTGCTGTTAAAGCGCGTAAAGCCAAGAAGAGGACAGGCTCACTATGAAGAGACTGCTCGCCGGGTTCTGCACTGGTTTGGGAGTGGCGCTGTTGGTGGTTTCTGCATTCTTGTGGAAGAATCGGGGATCGCAACAAATTCACCGCGTGATGGTCGATTATCCGAGCCGCTGGGACCCTGGCGAACTCCGCAACTGCGGTTTGGGTCGCCCCCGGGGATTTCGCTGGCCGGAACTTCACTGCGATGGTAGGGGTAGCCACGGCGACGCACTACAGGGAGTTCACGCATTTGCTATGGACGTGCGGTTCTTGGGGAATTTCGTAGTACCAACTGATGAGCGCACCCCCGCTTGGACGTGTCAGTCTTCCGCTGCGGGAACAGGCGATCTAACGTGCAGAGACTGGCAATAAACTTTCTGCGCCACGTTTCCATAACCATACTGCTTTTCGTTAGGATTGGGAAGATTCGCAAATCCTGTGGAGGGCAAGTATGAAGATGCTCCGCCTGTGGGCCTTCGGCTTCGTCGGGTATTTCTACACCGCTTTTGTATTACAGATGCTCTGGAATTGGTTTGCTGCGCCTGCGTTGCGGCTCGATCCGAATCGGTTATTGGCAGATGTACGGGCTTCATATGCTCATGGTGATGGTACTCCAGCGGAATGTTTATGAAGAGAATGACCGTTGGAAACGTGCGCTGGTCATGATATACGCATCCGTGCGCCCGGAGAGCAAAGCCCAAGTGGATGAAGAATTGAAAGAGATGAACGATAGCGTATACATGGACGTTGGCTTTTTGATCGCAGGGATGCTCTTGACGAATACGCTCACGCTCGGAATCGGTTGGGCGATCCACACGTTCCTTGCGTGAAACTGCTGGAATGTACTCCGCAGTAAAAAAAGACCCCATGACGCCCGCGCGCGACGCGCGCGTACTGCTTCACAAACTCCCCTTTTGAAAGCCTTTTGCTTTCATTAGTAATCGTCCTCTATTTCATCCGCTGGTTCATAATCACCGGGACCAGGTGCGGATCGCGCACAGAGTTCCCCACGCCGTGCTTGCCACAGAAATACTTGTCACAAACGGCACACACCTGATGGTTCGATATGCTTTCAAGTGCTCCGCAGAACGCACATGCACGATTCTGTTTAGCGACGGCTTTTGCCTGCACGCGATCTTCTTCGATTTTCTGAAATGCCTCGAAGCAACCGGTGCAGGTACTGACGCCCGACGTGTGCTGGCCGCAGATAAAGCGAAGGCATTTCCGACACTAGGCAGAAGCGGGCCTTTCGCATACGTGACAGACCATTGGACGTTCCTCTTTTCGATGGTAGGGAGGTGTTCATCGCCAAGTCAAACTCCCCTGGTTTCCGGTATCCCCTCGCGCGATCATCCTGGAGAAAACGGCCGTTTGCTTGGCGGCGATGATAGTAACACCCCATGACGCGCGCGCACTTGGTGGCAAAACCCCGTGACGCGCGTGCGCGTCCTTGTCTAGAAATTCGAGATCCGGGCGCGATTACGATTTCACTGCGTTGCCTTCATTGCCAAAGTTGAGACCTGAGTTTTCTCGTGCACTCTTGAGTTCCAACTTGGCTTCATTGCCGATCAGGGCGGCAAATGCATCCTCAATAGCTTCGGCCCGAGAACTTCCGTACACCATGTCGTTATAGTGCCTCCCCTCGAATGGGGTCTTGCTAGTCATGTGTAAGAAAGCGCTTGTGGCATTGCGCCTCACTAGCTCCATGTATTCAATCCAGTCTCGGCGGATCGCTTTCGCCCGTTTCTGGTCATATCGAACTTGGGCAATGATTTGTCCGTACCAGTTCCGCATCAGGTGTTTGTAGATATATGCCTGTTGGCCGCCCGGATGGTCTGGCAGCCCGTATTGACGCAGGTGATTTTCGAGCACGTCCTGAGCGTTCAGAATCTGTTTATCGGTTGGAAACGATTTTCTCCACGCGGACAGCGCCCACCATGCCCCAAGCGCCAAGAGGAAAACAGTAAATACGTCATCGAATTTGACGACCACAGTGGAACCCATTTTAGCTCGGCCACAATTGCCGCCGTCGTCGCGAAGGCGAAGAAGAAGCGCTCCATTGTCGCGAAAGGCAGGATCATCGAGTAGGTCCAACGTTGAAAAGCAAACCTTCCCCTTCGCACGGCCCTTTTTGGACTTAACTTTGCGACGTTTCGCTCTGTTCCGCCCACTGGGCGAGGGCCGAATAATGTAAGCTCATTGAAGAGTTCGCATTTAGGGCCGCCAGTCCCCAAAGAAAATAGAACAGCAAATTGGGCAAAAAGCTCTATTCAAAGCCAAAATGGAAACGCTATATTCGGCACCGCCAATTAGCGCAACTTCGAGCCGCTAGGCGCGTTGAGCAGGCGCGAAGAATCCGTCCTGTCGTGCCCGTCAGTGGCCGCCGGAAGCGGAAGAAAGACATTCGCCCTCGCAGGACGATTGTAGCGCCGCCGGTCCTGTCGCTGATCGATAACCCGGAGGACACAATCGCATTCTTGGACGAGATAGAATCCAGTGCCCGATCCAACCATCTGAGCTTGGATCTGAGTCATGTGTCAACGCTAACAACGGATGGAATAGCTGTCTTGCTCGCAACGATTCGCAAAGATAATATCCACAACACCACCAACATTCAGGGCAATTTTCCAGACGATCCATCCGCGCAGGAAAGGCTTGTCCAGTCAGGCTTTCTTTCTTTCATCTCCACGGCACGACAAATCCCCCGAGCGCCCAAGGGAAGGATGGCTGAACGCAAGAGTAAGAAAGTTGAACCAAAGACCGCTCGCGACTTAATTCACACTGGCACGAAGGCAATATACGGAACTGAGCGACGGTCCACCGCGGCATACAGAGTGCTTATCGAGAGCATGGGCAACACGCACAACCACGCCGCTGGACAGAAGCCCTTTAGGGAGACTTGGTGGGCAACTGTCTACGCTGATGTAGACCGGGGGCGACTCTGCTACACGTTCGTTGATACA
>JALYIB010000278.1 GCA_030775965.1 Acidobacteriota bacterium
AATCCGATCGATCCGCGCCAGACGATTATTCGTGTCGGCCTGCAGAGCGCTTAAATTATTCTTCAGCCCAAGCTGGATCGCCTCATCCAGAGACAGTTTGCGGGGAACCTGGGCCTGCCCTCGAAGGCCCCCGGCCAGACACGCTAATCCCATGTAAACAAAAAAGTTGCGCATTCTATTCCTTAGCCTATGCACGTCAATCACCAGCCTAAGTACCTCAAAATAAATATGGTGCCGAATTATTGTCTGCCGATATTTCGTCAATTAACGAAATATCGTCTTCGAATGCCCAGCCGTTCCATCCGCGATTGCAGCGTGCTCCGCTTCAATCCCAGCAGGGTGGCCGCGCCGTGGGGACCCCCGACTACCCAGTTAGATGCATTCAGGGCCTCCAGGATGTGGCGGCGTTCCGCATCTGTCATGCGCAGAACCGTGGCCGGTTCCGAAAGCGGCTGGCTGAGAGCGTCTTTCGGAATCTGCAGCCGCGTGCCGGAAGTGAGAATGACAGACCGCTCGACCACGTTGCGCAGCTCGCGGACATTGCCGGGCCAAGCGTAGTTGACCAGCGAATCCATGGTCTCGGCGGGGATCGAGTCAATGCGCTTGCGCATGCGCGTGGCGAAATCCTGTACGAAATAACGCGTCAGCAGAGGAATGTCTTCGCGGCGCTCGCGCAGCGCCGGAACCGTAATGGGGAAAATGTTGAGCCGATAATACAAGTCGGTGCGAAACTGCCCTTCGGCCCCCAGCGCGCGCAAATCCCGATTGGTGGCGGCGATCAAACGGAATTGCGAGGTCAACGTGCGCGAATTGCCCAGCCGTTCGAACTGCCCGTCCTGCAGCACCCGCAGCAGTTTCGGCTGCAGTTCCAAAGGCAAATCCGCGACTTCATCCAGAAACAACGTGCCATTATGCGCCAGCTCGACGCGCCCCAGGCGCTGGTTGAGCGCACCGGTGAAAGAGCCTTTCTCGTGACCGAACATTTCGCTTTCCAGCAACCCGGCGGGAATCGCCGAGCAATTCAACTTGACGAACGTGCCGTGACTGCGCTGGCTGAGCTGATGCAGCGCGCGCGCGACCAATTCCTTGCCGGTTCCGGTCTCGCCGTGAATCAAGACGGTGGAATCCGTGGGCGCCGCGGTTTGAATTTGATCCAGCACATGCCGCAACGCCAGGCTCGTGCCAATGATCTCGCCGAAGCGGTACTCGCTGCGAATTTCTTCTTCCAGATAAACCTTCTCGCCCTCGACGCGCCGCCGCAACGCGTTAATCTCCTCGAAAGCTAGAGCGTTTTCGACCGCGATCGCCACGTGCCGGGCAATGTGCTGCATCAGCTCACGGTCCTCGGCCGAATACGGATCGACGTCGCGCGATGCGAACACCATGGTGCCCAGGCGCTGGCGCACTGTGGTCAGTGGAAACCATAGCCCGCTGCGCAGCCGGTTGCGCAGAAAGTCCTCCATCAAGTCGGCGCGGAAGCGCTTCTCGACTGCGGTGTCCGGCAGATAAAGAGGTTGCTGCGTTTCCCAAACCAGCTCGGATGGGCCACCTTCGAGCGGGTAATCCTGACCGACGGCCGCTCCCACGGGAGCTTCGCCCGCAATGGTTTCAATGCGCACGCGGCGGGTGGCTTCGTCGATCAGCATGAGCAGCAGGAAGTCGAAGCGGATCAGCTTTCTAAGTGAATCCCACAAGCTACGGAACAGCGCATCGCAATCCCGCGAACCCAGAAAGGCTTCCGAGATCTCGCTAAGAGCGCGGTATTTCAGCGTGCTGTCGTCGGCGGCCATGTGCCTGGAGTTGACTCCATTTTATCGCGTGACGAAATTTGCATTCGATCGTCTGAATATTTGCAGACAGGAGTGACATCCAACCCTATGAAATTTGAAACTTTTTGGCAAGAGAGCAAAATTTTCGTATTTTGCCTGGCAGCGGCTGGAATCGGCGCGGTCATTGGCTCCGGCGGCTGGGCTGCGCACCCGGTGTCCGCCGCGGCGCCGTCGATCGTCACGCCAGGCTCGCTTGAAACCAGTTTTGCACCGGTGGTGGAGAAGGCGCTGCCCGCGGTGGTGAACATATCTTCATCCAAGGCCGCCAAGGTGAGCGCCGACGGCATGCAGCAAATGGACCCCTTGTTCCGCCAGTTCTTCGGCGATCAGTTCGGCGGCCGCGAACAGGGCCGCGGTTCCACCATGCCTCGCAAGCAATACGAACACAGCCTGGGATCGGGCGTCGTTGTCCGCTCCGACGGCTACATCCTCACCAACAACCACGTCATTGACGGAGCCAACGAAATCACCGTCACCTTCGACAATAAGCGTGAAATGAAAGCGAAGCTGGTTGGCACCGACGCCAAGACCGACATCGCCGTATTAAAAGTGGACGCCACCAATCTTCCGACCATCGCACTTTCCGATTCTTCGCAAGCGCGCGTAGGCGATGTGGTGCTCGCGATGGGCAGCCCCTTTGGACTGAAGCAGACCGTGACTATGGGTATCGTCAGCGCCCGCGGCCGTACCGGCTTGGGCATTGAGGACTACGAAGACTTCATTCAAACCGATGCCTCAATCAATCCCGGCAACTCCGGCGGCGCGCTGCTGAACACGCGCGGCGAGCTGATCGGCATCAACACCGCGATTCTCGCCAACAACGGCGGCAACCAGGGCGTGGGCTTCGCGATTCCGGCGAACCTGGCGCACAGCGTGATGACTCAGGTGATGGAACATGGCAAAGTAGTGCGCGGCTACCTGGGCTTGCTGCCGCAGGACATCACTCCGGCGATGGCGCAGGCGCTGCACTCGAAACAGACAGAAGGCGTGCTGGTCGGCGACGTGACGGCGGGTGCTCCTGCCGCGGCCGCAGGCCTCCAACGCGGCGACGTGATTCTGGACCTCAACGGCCAAAAAGTAGAGGACAGCAATCAACTGCGGATGCGCGTTTCGTTGACCGCTCCCGGAACCACCGTGCAACTGAAAGTGCTGCATGACGGCTCCGAAAAGACCGTGGCGGTCAGGTTGGCGGAAATGCCCGCGAATTTGGGCGGATCGGCTGAGAAGGGCGAAGAAGGCGGCAACGGTGCCACCAGCGCGCTCGAAGGAGTCTCGGTAGAAGCGTCGAAAGGCCGCGGCGTGACCGTGACCGATGTCGACCAAGGCAGCCCCGCCGCCACCGCCGGCCTGCGCGAAGGCGACACCATTCTCGAAGTGAACCGCGCCGGCGTCTCCAGCGTGGCTGATTTCGACCGGGCCATGCGCAACGTCAGCAACGGCGCGACGCTATTGCTGGTGAAGCGCGGCGACAACACGTTCTACATCGCCGTGCAGAAGTAACGACTAACTCTAAAGAGCTGGCTGACGAGAAAGGGTCGGGCTTGCCCGGCCCATTTCTCTATTCGAGCTCCAGGCCCGCTTTTTTGAGCAGTCCCCGCAGCTCACCGAAACTTTTATCGCCCTCGACGGCCGCCGTTACGTTGCCATCCTTGTCGATCACTATGTAAGTCGGGAAAATACCGATCTGGTAAGGCCGGGGCATTTCGTTCTCGGTCGTGAGCACCACCGGAAAGGCATGCGGATGCTCTCCTAGGTACTTCTCGACGATGGCGCGATCTTCACTGACCGAGATCCCTAAAATCATCAGCTCCTGCTGGCCATACTTTTTATACAACTTATCCAAAGCGGGACCATCCGCACGGCAGGGCGGGCACCAACTGGCCCAGAAATCGAGCAACACCGTCTTGCCCTTGAAAGCGGTCAGCGCCAATGGCTCGCCCTGGAGATCGTTCACCTCCAACTCCGGGGCCGGCTTGCCGATCAACTGCTTTTTCATCCGCGCCGCGTTCCAGCGCGAAAGCTCTTTCACCTCTTTCATATCGGCCGGCGGCTGCTGAAACAAGCTAACGTCCGCCGCGCCACTAGAGCTCAGGCGCTTGGCCACGTAGAGCACATCGGTCTGATAGCCACCCCGCTGGTTGTCGATGGTAAAAACAGCCCGGGATGTCAACAAAAGCCCGGTCTCTGTATCCAACACCAAGCGCTTGGTCCCGCCCAGCAGTGTGGTCAGACGACCAGAGGAACTTGGCCTGGCCCAGCGCTTCATAGGCATTTCGAGGAGGACACAAGTGTGCTCGACTCCCGGAATCGCGCACGGCCGGCGCTCCAACTCCACCGCCTTCGTCCACTCCACATCGCTAGAAGTGTAGGCAGACGGCGCCGGCCGATCTTCTTTCGGTGAACGCTTGGGACGGAGATATTCGCTGTCGCCCTCCATTACGAAGAGATCCGAGCCATCGAAAATCCGGATGCGATTCCCCGACCCTCTAATGGATTTCTCACGCCATTGTCCATGGGACATGTCGAGCACAATTTTCCATTGAGCGGCCTGGGTATCGCGGGCCGTCTTGAAAGTCCGTGAAACCTCAAACTCCTGATACACAGACGGCAGGTTGTCCCTTTTGGCCTTGAGCTCGAGCCACAGCCTGCTCGCGGGGGTTTCCGCGGCGGCGTTCCAACCGGCGAACAATATTCCCAATAACGAAATAAATCGCATAGTTTTACCGTTAGTCGATTATATATCGCTTCCAAAGGCTGTCAATTTACTTTATTTGAGGACGCTCCGCAGCCGGCCAAACCCCGCAGTCCGCGCCCGTTACAATGAGTGCGTGGAAACCCGCCGGATGTGTCCGAATTGCCGGGCCTTCATCACTACCAGTGACAAGGTCTGCCCCTACTGCGATATCAAGCTCGAAGCGCCGGCCATTGCGCGCCGCGCGCCTGCCGACGTGCTGGGCGGCCTGATCCCCCACGCGCGCTTCACCACCATCGTGATCCTGCTGATCAACGCGGGTTTCTATCTGGCCGAAGAACTACCGGGGTTGATCGGGGGGAACGGTTCGAAGGGCCTCCCGCTGTTCGAGGCCGGAGCGAAATACGGCCCGGCGATTCACGACGGCCAGTGGTGGCGTCTGCTCACCGCCGGTTTTCTGCACGGCGGCATCCTGCATCTGCTGATGAATTCCTGGGTGCTCTTTGACCTAGGCGCCGCCACCGAGGAAAGCTACGGTACCAGCCGCTTTCTGGTGTTCTATTTTGTATCCACGATCACGGGATTCTACGGGAGTTATTTGTGGAATCCGGGAGTGCCCTCGGTGGGCTCCTCGGCGGGAATTTTCGGCTTGCTGGGAGCCATGATCGCGCTGGGTATGCGGGATAAATCGTCGTACGGAGCCGCCATACGCTCGCACTATTTGCAATGGGGAATTTACGCGATCCTTTTGTCGGCCCTGTTCCCGGCCACCGATAACGCCGCGCATATCGGCGGCGTCGCCGGAGGCTTCGCCATCGCCTACCTGGCAGGGACACCGCGTTTGACGGGCGCCGGAGAACGCTTTTGGCGCATGGCGGGCGGGGTCGCGGTAGCACTCACCGTACTGGCCTTCGGGTCCATGTTCCGCTGGATCATGTCTGCCGGGAATTTATAACTTAGCGAACCACCACTTTCGCCAAGCCCGCGTTGCCCGCGACGTCGTACGCGCGGATCACGATCAGGTGCTCGCCCGGCGGCAGGTTTTCGATATGGATGCGATACTGTTCGCGCGCCGAATCCGTGACGCCGTCCACCGCCTCCACCGGCATCCAGGCATGCGCGTCCAGCGAATATTCGCAGCGCCGCAGGATGGAGCCGCGATCCTGCGCATCGATATCGATATCCACGACTGCCCCATTCCGGCGGGACGCGCTCGCGGTGACCACCGGCGGCGTGTTATCGATCAGCACCGGCGGCCCGATGAATTCCGCTTGGCGCGCTTGCTCCGCGGCATTAGACGGCCGGTCCGACGCCACCACGCGGAAGAAATAACGGCCGTCGGCGAGCACGTCGCCATCGAGCAAGTATGTGTTCTCACTGCTGTCGGCGCGCAACAACTTCCACTCGCGTTCCTCTTCGCCGCGGAAATACAGGCTGTAGGAAAGCTTGTCGCCGTCCGGATCGTCCGCCTGCCAGGAGATTTGCAGTTGTTGTCCGGCCGGACGCGAAAGCGTTTGCGCCTGCGTGCCCACGGCGCTGGTGGCGTCGCCGGTGTCGGTAACCGTGATCGAGAAAGCCGATGACGCGCTCGAACTCGCGCTCTTCGCGGCGTTGGCCGGGGCCGGCTGCGCGGAGACCGTAATGCTGCGAATCGAGGGCGCCGTGTTCTGCGGCAGGTAGGCGATGGTGACGCTGTCGAGCTCGGCCATGCCGCTGAAGTCCGCGCGCCATTGGATGAAACGCGCATTGGGACTCGCGATCCGCGACTTCGCGGGATCGGCAATGGGTTCGGACCAATCGCTCCAGGTGGCGTCCGGCCGCGCGGAATTACCTGCCCGCGTTTTGAACGCCACGCCTTTGCTGCCTACCCACGATAGGCGGCCCCAGCGCGCGACCGTGCCGGAATCGTGAATTGACGATTCAAACCAACCGCCGTTAGCGCCGTCATCCAGCCGCAACATCTTCCCGGCATTCCCGGCGGCGATCAAAAGTCCGCGCGGAGAAGCCGTCAAGCGAGTGGCGTCGGCCTCATTGGTCTGCGTGATGAGCGTGGCGTCGCGAGTGCGATCGGGGCGCGGGTCGAGCCGGTAGACGCGCCCTTGCGCGTCCGTTAAAAACGTGAGCGTGCCCGCAGCGTCGGCCACCACATCGTAGATGTTCTCGTCCTTCGAACTCCACAAAGTCTCGACGGTATTATCCGGAGAAATTTTGTAAAGCGCCGAGCGTTCGACGCCGGAAACTTCTACAGCCGTCGCGGGTGCGCTGATAGGCGAAGCGCCAGCAGTGACCTTGGTGGGGTCAGGCTTCGGCGCGGGACCGAGCCCCGCCTGCGCATCGGTGACGGTGATGCTACTCGACGGCGCCGTCACTGTGGGCGTTGACGACGATGACGTAGCGGACGCGGCGGCGGTGCGCTTCGCGAGACTCCCGCCCAGAGCCGCGGCGTAAATAGAGCCGTCAGCCGCGGGAATAATGCTGCGTATTTCGGGCAAGTTCGCGTCGTAGAGCACGAAGCCGCGCGCGGGCATGCCCGTGATGCGATATAGAATTCCATTAGGCTCGCTGCCCGCGAGCAGGCGGCCGTCACGATCGACCGCCAGTGCGGTGACGTGAGCCTGGCCCGTCTCATAATAAACTTCGCCCCGGCCCGCGCCCTTTCCATCGCCGGTCACTCGATAGATTTTGCCCTGCTGCCCCGTGGCGACGTACAGCGATCCGTCGGGCGCAAACGCCAGCGCCCAGATGTAGCGCTCGCCCGGAGAAAAGTATTCCGTGGCGCGCCCGTTCTCGATGCGATAGACCTTACCGTCGGGCGACGTGCCCGCATAGACCACGCCCGCGCGATCGACCGCCACCGCGAAAATCTCCGGCTGATCGGAATTCCACACCACCGTTCCGTTGCCCGCCGCATCCAGCTTGAGAAGCCGTCCGCGGTTGCCGGTGCCCAGATACAGCGAGCCGTCAGGCGCGGGAGCAACGCTCCAGATTTGCGCTTGATCGGTAGAGAAAATGGTGTCGGCTTTGGGACCGGCGATCAGCCGCCCGTCGCGCGTGATCGAAAGACCGCTCATGCGGCCGCGCAGGAAATCCTGATAGCCGTCGATCTCCCAAGTAGCGGTGGTGGCGCCCGTTGCAAAAGAGTGAATCAGCAACACCCAGGCCGAGATCTTCATTCCTTTACCTCGACCTGAATAGTCTTAGTGCCTGTGACCACCGAACCCGCCGCGCCGGACACTTCGAGTTCAGCGACCTTCGCGCCGCGCGTATTCACCTGCGCCGGCGAGCCCGCTTGCGCGCGCGTCAACAGCATCGCGAGCGACGGCGGCGGGTCGGGGATATCCCGGCCTTCTACGGTATAAGAAGGCTCGGAGCGCCACACTCGTACGTAAGCCTTGGTGTTCGACCGCAGCCCGTTCAATAAACTCAGCACCTGCCGCGGCGAGCGCTGCGGAGTCGCCACGGCGGATTGAAACTCGATAACGTTGGTGGAAGTCGCATCGGCAATGGTGAAGTTGAGAGTGCCGGACGGCGTTCCGATAGGCACGCGATATTTCACGCGGCGCGCGGTCTCCTGCCCGTTTTCGCCCGACAGCACCACCGTAAGTTCCAGATCCTCACCGGCGCGCACGCTGCGCGCAGCCATCATGTCCACCACCTGCTGCTGGCTGCGGCGCTCCACCGGCGCGACCTCCAGCGTCACGCCCTTCAACTTCAGCGCATCGAAGCCGCTCTGCAACGCAAAAGCAATCGGCGAGCCGATGCCGGCCGAAGCGATGATCGCCACTCCCACATCGCCGCTATAAACATCGTCAATGCGCACCGTCCCGCCTTCGAAATCAAGCTGCCCGCGCACGGAATACGTCTGTCCGCCCACGCTGCGCTCGGTCGAATCGATGGCGGAGAACACGGCCATCTGCATCAGCAGCGGCGTCATGACGCGGTCCTGCACCAGGCGCATGCGATACGTGTTCGCGCCCACGCGGATCTGCACCGGAATTAAATTCGCCTGCCGGCCAGTGAGTCCGGAGACCGCGGTCTCGCGGTCCGACGTGATCGATCCCATCCATTCCCGCGCCATCGAAATCTTGAAGGAACTAGAAAGGTTCGGCAGCAGCGCCAGCACTTCGGCGCGCGCGAAAGGCAAGTCCGTCGATCCTTCGTCGAGAAAACGGTGCCCAAACGCGTAGATCTTGTCGCCGTCGATAGCGGTGACAGTCCCGTCCGCGCCCACCGTCATGTCGCCTGAGATGAGTTGGACGCTGATCATCGACCCCGGCTCCAACTGGCGCGGATCGCCCAGACCATCCGGAATATTGCCGCCGCCCGCAACCCCTTGACGCGGGTCAAGACCCAACCGTCGAAGCCGCGGTGCAAAATGTTCCAGCGCCGCGGGCGTAAATCCCGTGAACGAAACCGGCGTGGCAATTTCTTCCAACTTCGCGTCACCGGCGAGGAACTCCCGGCGCGGCCCGGCGGCCGCAATCTGTTGCGGCGGCTGCGGGCTCACGTGCAGCATGTCTTCAATCGGTCGAATCCCGGCGATGGCCTCCTTAGATAAAGGAAAACTCAGTGCGACCGCGCCTAGCAGCCTGCCGTCGATATAAACCGGCGAGCCGCTCATGCCCTGCATCACCCCGGTATTCGCCAGCGGCCCCCCGCTCAATCGCGCCAGAATAATAGATTGGCGGGGCCCCAGATTTTCTAGGACACCTAAAATCTCTACCTGAAATTCTTCGACCTTCGTACCGGAAAAGACTGTCCGCCCGACACCATGTTGCCCCGCGCGAACATCTTTCAGCGGAAAGATATCCGGAGCCGCCACGGCCCGCGGCGCAAATGATAGGGCCAAAGCCAAAGTCACCCAAAGGCGCACAATTTTCATTGTAACGAGTCCTACGTCCGCGTTATCTCACTCTTCATTGGCCCGTAGTAGTATAGGAAAAGTTACTTTGACGGAAGGAGGCGCTTTCCAATGTGGAATCGCCGCAAAGAAGAAGAACCCCCACAGAGACCCGCTCCAACGCCGCCGACTTCGTCTGAATTCGCTAAGGAAGGAACTCCTATGTCCACTCAGCCCGTTCGCCCCATTGAGACGCGCCCCGAACCTGCCCGCGCAGGCGTCGCGATCATCGGAAAGTCCGTGGTCCTCAAGGGCCAGATTTATGGGCGCGAAGATGTGACCATCGACGGCGAAGTGGAAGGCACGGTGGAATTGCAGGAGCACCGCCTCACCGTGGGCCCCAACGGCAAAGTGGTGGCAACCATCAAAGCGCGCGAGATCGTGGTGCTGGGAACGGTCCACGGCAACATCGAGACGCGCGAGAAGATTGAGATCCGCAAGGAAGCGAAAGTAGTTGGAGATATCCGCACGGCGCGCATTGTTATCGAGGATGGCGCCTACTTTAAAGGCTCGATCGACATCGTGCGCGCCGAAGCTCCCAAACCGGCGGCCGTGCCGAAACCGCAATCTGTGGCCTCGGCCGCGACACCGGCGGCAGCCGCCAGTGCGGGTGATATTAAGCGGTAGTGGCTCAAGCACCGTCCACCGGATCGGAGACTCGACAAAGCCACGGTCTGGACCAGTTCTGCGCGTCTCTAGAAGAGCGCCCGGGCATGTCTATCCTGGACTTCGCGGGCGCGAGCCAAGCCACGGTAAGTTTCGTCACCAACTACGGGCACCGTCTGTATTCAGACGACTTCGTACGCCAATTGGATCAGGTGTTCGCGCCCGCGAACGGCGCCGATTTCTTCGAAAACCAGGCAAACCCGATTCTGGTCTCGGATTTCTTCAACCTAGCGCTGAGCTTTGACGACGCCAGCTTCGACGGCGCGCTAGTGTGGGATTCACTGCAGTTTCTAGCGTCGCCGCTCTTGCAAACGGTGGTGACGAAGCTGCACAAGATGCTGCGCCCAGGCGCGAGCCTGCTGGCGCTGTTCCACACCGAAGAGCGCATCGAAAGCGTCGCCACCTATGCCTATCGCATTCAGGACCACCGGACCATTCAGATGGCGTCGCGCTCGCAGCGCAAGCCGGCGCAGATTTTCAACAACCGCAGTCTGGAAAAGTTATTCCAAGATTTCGCTTCGGTGAAATTCTTCCTGACCCGCGACCGGCTGCGGGAAGTGATTGTGAAGCGCTAGAATCGAGTCCAGAGGTCTGAATGGCGACCGTTAAAGAAGAGGTCCGGCGCATGATCGAGAGCCTTCCCGACGATGCGACCTGGGAGGACGTGCAGTACTCCATCTACGTTCGAGAGCGGATCGAACGTGGCCGGCGCGAAGCCGCCGACGGCAAGATCCTCGATGAGGACGAAGTCGAGCGGCGGATGAAGCCGTGGCTTGCCAAGTAAGTTGGACGGTATCGGCTTGGAGGGAACTCGAAGCCGCAGCCGAATATATCGCGCGGGACTCACCGCACTTTGCTTCCGCTTTGATCCATGAGGCACAGCTTGCGTCACAATCGCTCAAGAAGTTCCCGCAGCGAGGCCGAATCGTGCCGGAACTGAGAGATGCTTCGGTGCGCGAAATCTTCGTCAAGCGGTATCGATTAATTTACGAAGTTGGCCTAAACCGAGTAACCATTTTGTCGTTTCTTCATGGAGCGCGGCACTTCCCGGAAACGATATGAAAGTTCTTGCGCTACTTCTATTGCTTCTCTTGCCGAACTGCGGAAAGCATGAGGCATCGCCGGATCTTGCTGTGTATACCGGACAAGGCTTTCAATTGATAAATGTTGAATCGAAGAGGACTCGATTAATCCCGTGTTCTGTGCCCGTGGGCTCGTTTTCGATCGCACCGAACGGGAAGCATCTTGTGTTTGCTTCCACGGACAGCCGATCTGGAATGGGGCAGATTTATCGGCTGGATTTCAAGACGTCTCAGATCCGAAAGCTGACGTCCGCAGCCGTCTATTTTACGAGCAAGCGCTTTCCGCACCCGGCGTTCCCGGAACGAGAGCTATATTCCGACGTCGAGGTTTCTCCGGACAGCCAATCTGTCGCCTTCGCAGTTCATAGTGTGGCGGACAACGACAGCGACGACTTGGTTGGGCTTTCTGGACCTCTCGCGGTAATGGAACTCTTGTCTGGAAAGGTGCGAATACTTAGTTCCACGGAAAAAGTCGATGGCCATGGTCCAGCGTTCGCAAATAGTCCCCGTTGGTCCAACGACAGCAAGAAATTGCTAATGGCCTTTGAAGTCAGCGGAGCAATTGCGTCCGCGAATGGAGATGCGCTGCAATGGTTTGACCGGCACATGCCCAAACCGTTTGACGAAGGGCAGGCGTCACCGAAGGGTTGGTGGTCCAACAAAGAGATCCTCTGCGTCTGGGATCTGAACGGAGT
>JALYIB010000279.1 GCA_030775965.1 Acidobacteriota bacterium
ACGCTATTCAACCCAGTAACCATGGCGGAGGCAACGTCACTAACGCGTTCGTAACCAAGATCAATGCGTCAGGCACGGCGCTGGTTTACTCCACTTACTTGGGCGGCAGTGGGGGGATTCAGGCTGGGGCAGATGGACCGGTGGCGGTTGGAGATACCGCAGTGGGGATTGCCATCGACAGTGCAGGCAACGCTTATGTGGGGGGCGATACGCCCTCTACCGACTTCCCCACCAGCAACGCTTTGCAGACCGCCAACCAGGGTGCGAGTTCTTTCGTTTCCAAAATCAATGCTTCCGGCACGGCATTTATTTACTCCACCTACATGGGCGGCGGCGTTCAAGGCATCGCAGCGGACAACGCGGGCAATGCCTATGTAGCCGGCGGCGACGGTCCTGCGGCCGTGTTCCCGACTGCTAACACTCTGCAACTCACTAGCCAAGGTAACGATGTGTTCGTGGCCAAAATCAATCCCACTGGCTTAGCTCTGATTTATGTCGCTTTTTTTGGCGGCAGCGGCGGGGATACCGTGCAGGGCATTGGGATTGACGGTGCGGGCAACAGCTACGTGGCGGGCTTTACGCGGTCGACTGATTTCCCCACGGTCGGCGCTGCAAGACAGCAACCATGATGCGCCCAGCCATGGGACCAATGCGTTCGTCACAAAAATTAACTCGTCGGGTTCGGCCTTGGTATATTCCACCTACCTTGGTGGCCACGAGTTCAACTTCGGGGGAGGCGACGCCGCTGACGCAATTGCCGTCGATGCCGCGGGCGACGCTTTTGTAACGGGCTACACAACCTCGCTGGATTTTCCGGTCGTCAATGCTTTGCAGCCGACCTATGGCGGAGATATCGCCGATGCGTTTGTGACTAAACTCAATCCATCGGGCTCCCTTCTCTATTCCACCTACTTGGGCGGCAGCGGATACGACACCGCGTACGGCATTGCGGTGGGCAGTAATGGCAACGCTTATGTGACGGGCGTCACATCCGCGCCTTTTGGGCCCTTCAGGGGCCCTGACAATTTCCCTACCGTCAATCCTTTGCAGGGAAGCAGCCAAGATGGCGGTACGTTTGTCACGGTGATCGGAACCACGCTGCTGAATATCACTACGACTTCGCCGATTACGCCGGGAGTGATTAACCTCCCCTATACAGATACTCTGCAGGCTACCGATGGCCTTCAGCCTTACACCTGGAGCGCGAGCGGTCTCCCGCAAGGCTTGACGCTGGACGCAGGCACCGGTGTTCTGAACGGCATGCCGACGGCGACGGGATCCACCACGTTTACTCTCACCGTGACCGACTTGTTGGGCCATTCCGCCACGCAGTCTATGACGATTGTCATTGACTCCACTTGCAGCTACCAGTTAAATCCCGGCGGACAGGCCTTCGCGGCGGCTGGTGGAAGCGGGACCGTGAATATCATTGCGCCGGTGGGGTGCGGCTGGTGGACCACTATTGGACCGGCGTGGATCACGGGTCTCACAACGGGCACGGGCAACGGCACGTTCACTTACCAGGTGCTGGCGAACGCGGGAGCGGACCGGTCTGCAACACTGTCGGTAGCCGGGCTTTCTTTCTCCGTTGAGCAGCAAGGCGGGGCGATTCCGGGATTGAGCTACATCGGTTCCATGCCGCACATCGCGGCGGAGGAAAACTGGACCACCATGTTCACTCTGGTGAATAAAACCGCGACTACGGCGACGGCGCGGCTGAGTTTGTTTGGCGATCCCTCTGGAACGCTGCAGCTACCGCTGACGTTCCCCCAACAACCGGCGGCTCCCGATCCGCTGCTGGCCGATTCGTTCGATCGAACGCTTGCCGGTAACGCGACTCTGATTGTCCAGACGGCGGGTCCGCAGACGCCTCCTGTGAAGGTTGGCTCGGCGCAACTCGCGGCCACCGGCGCGGTAGACGGCTTCGCTATTTTTCATCACGTTCTGACGCAGCAGGAAACCGTGGTGCCGCTCGAAACGCGTAATGCGAGTTCTTATCTGTTGGCTTTCGACAATACTGGGGGCAACGTTCTGGGTGTGGCGATAGCAGGTATTACGACACCAACTGGAGCCGCCGGCGTTATGATTGACATTCGCGACGATACCGGCACGGAACTTTTGCAGGATGGCTTTAACCTATTCGCTGGCGGACACGTTTCGTTTGTGCTGCCGACGCAATATCCAATTACGGCCAACCGCCGCGGCACCATTGCGGTGAGTCCAATACCTCGCCCTTGCTTCGGAGATCCGACGGCTATTTGCGCTCCCCAGATTAGCGTTCTGGGCATGCGCTTCACGCCACCGAACAATGCGCTGACGACGATTCCACCGCTGGCAGATGTCGGTACTGGCGGTGGGAGCATGGCGCACATCGCCACTGGCAACGGCTGGAAAACTACATTTGTGGTGGTCAATACGGGCAGCAGTGCCGCGCCGTTTCAGTTGAACTTTTTTGCAGACAATGGGAGTCCGCTAGTGCTGCCGATCGGGTACCCGCAGCTCGGCGGCGGTTCCACTGCGCTGGCTCCTTCCGTCAGTCAGACTTTGGGCGCGGGAGCGACGTTGATCGTGGAGAGCGCCGCTCCCCTATCAGATGCTACGCCCACTGTTGGTTCCGCGCAGCTCACCAGCAGCGGCAACGTGAGCGGGTTTGCGATCTTTCGTTATGACCCGAACGGGCAGGAAGCGGTGGTGCCATTTGAAAGCCGTAACGCCCATGGCTACCTGCTGGCGTTCGACAACACCGCGGGAACCGCCACCGGTGTTGCTGTCAACAGCGTATCGACGCAACCGGTCGACGTGCCGGTGGTGATTCGCAACGACGCCGGGAATCAGATCTTGACCGATACGCTGCACGTGGCGGCCAATGGGCATTCTTCGTTCACGCTAGCCAAGGACCGCTATCCGGCCACGGCGAACATTCGCGGGACCATTGAATTCGACACGCCCTCCGGCGCGCAGATCGGCACACTGGCTTTCCGCATCCCTACGGCGCATACGTTTACTGCGCTGCCGGCTATCGTGAAGTAGTTCGCCTATTGCGCTATTGCGTCATCCGAGTGGCGGATTGACACTCGCTTTCCTGGAGGGCTAGAGTTGGGGCATGGAACAACAACTGGCCTTCGGACAGTCCGCGATTGCGGTCGAGAATGCGCGCTTCATGAGCCGGGTTTATGGCTGGATGACGGGCGGGCTTTGCGTTACGGGGCTGGTGGCTTGGAACGTGGCGGGCGATCCGGCGTTGGTGCAAACGATTTTCGGCAATCGGCTGCTGTTCTGGGCTTTGATCATCGCGCAGTTGGGAGCGGTGGCGGCGTTGTCGTTCCTGATCAATAAGATCAGCGGGGCGATGGCTACGGTCATTTACATTCTGTATGCGGCGTTGACGGGGCTGACGTTGTCCAGCATTTTTCTGTTGTACACGGGGTCGAGCATCGCGGAAGTGTTCGGGGTCACGGCGTTCGGGTTCGCGGGGTTGAGCGGATTTGGACTGGTGACCAAGCGGGATCTGGGGCCGGTGGGCTCATTCTGCATGATGGGGCTGTTCGGGCTGATCGGCTACGCGGTGCTGTCGATGTTCCTGCCGTCGCTGATGGGGGCGGGCGGAAGCTTTGTGTTTTCGATCGTGGGCATCATTGTTTTCGCGGGGCTCACGGCTTATGACACGCAGCGCATCAAGGCCATGAACGTTCCCGGCAACGAGGGAACCGACGGCGCGCGCAAGACGGCCATTTTCGGCGCGTTGACGTTGTATCTGGACTTCATCAACCTATTTCTGAGCTTGCTGCGCCTCACGGGACGCAGACGCTAGAACCCGCGGCATAAAGAAACCATAAAAATTTCATAAAAGCCTCTCAATGCGAGGTTTTCATTGAGACGGGCTAGTGTGCTCATCGAAATTATTGATTGGCCGTTTGCCTTCTACAGGTATAGAATTACGCATGATGTTACAGCCGCAATCAAGCTCCGTCGCTTGCCATGCGTGGCTCTAGAGCACTACTGAAAGAAGTCAATTGAACTTCTTAATTGGAAAAAGGAGAACCAATGGCGGAAAAAGAACCTCAAATGCAAGCGACGTTAGGCCTGACGGGCCTGACCATGAATGCGATGGCGCTGATCGCGCCGGGCGCCTTTCTGTGGCTGACGTTTGCGATCCAGGCGAACACGGGGGCGACCGGTCCTGCCATGTGGGCGGGAATCGTACTCGCCTTGCTGCTGTGTCTGGCGACTGCGGTGTGCTACGCGGAAATGGCGAAACTGTATCCGGGTACGGGCAGTTCGTATTATTTCGCGGAACAAGCTTTTCTGAATCACGATAAAATGTGGCGCTACGCGCGTTTGTCGAAGTTCATTGTAGGGTGGGGCTCGCACCTGTACTACTGGATTTATCCAGGCGTGATGGTGGCGGTTATGGGCGTACTGGTGGGCTACCTGGTGGGCACGATTTGGCCCAACTTCATGAGCGCCTCGAACCCTGGGCCGGTGTTTATGGCGACGGTGGCGGTGGTATTCTCCTTCGCGGTGGCGTGGATCGCCAGCCGCGGCGTTAACGGCTCGACGGCGGTAAACATCGCCATCAACGTTATCCAGATCACGGCGCTGGTGGTGTTTTCGGTGATGGCTTTGGGCTTCCGCGCGAACCATCCGCCGGGAAGCGTGGCTTACCAGTTCGATTCGGCATCGGGCGATGCTTACGATTACGAGTTCCTGACCATGTCGCAAACCGTAAACGGCACGGCGACGGATGTCATTGTGCGCGACGACAAGGGCAATCCCAAGCCCAAGCTGGACGCGGCCGGCAAGAACGTTCCCTTCCGCATTGCTTATCCGGAGAAGGACGACAAGGGCGTGTTCCTGAGCCACCCGAACGCGGGATCGGTGATCGGCATTCATAACTTCGGCTGGGTATTCGTGCAGGCCACCGTGGCGATTCTGATTCTGGTGGGCTTCGAATCGGTGACGGCGATGGGAGGCGAGGCTAAGAACCCCAAACGCAACGTACCGATTGCGGTAATTACGTCGCTGCTAGTGCAAGGGCTGTTCTGCTACTTGTTCGAGTACTTCGCGGCGAACTACTTCTTAAACAGCGGCTATCCGATGACCAGCGCGACGGGGTCGGCTGCACCCATCGGCGACATGATGGTAATCGTCGGCAACGCGGTTTTGGGGCCGGGCAACGGGCGCACCTTTATGCTGATCGAAGCGTTCACGGTGTTTCTAGCCATCATCGGCACGACGCTTTCGTGCATGAACACGGCGGCGCGCGTCACCTACGCAATGGGCAAGGACGAGGAAGTGCCGGAGCATTTCGGCCTGCTGCACTCCGAGAGCCTGACGCCTCACCGGGCCATCTGGACTCTGGCGGCGATCTCGGCGGTGGTGGGCGTGGTGGCGGTGCTGGTGCCGTTCGGCGATGCCGGCGCGCTGGCGGATACCGCGATCAAAGCACTGCCGCAGGGGCTATTCTCCAGCGTGGGATATATGTCGCACGACACCATGGCGGCGCTTCCCAATACTTTGCTGATGGTCACGCTGGCGTCAAACTTCGGCACGTTCCTGTTGTATATGCTGAGCTGCTTCATCTGCATCGTGGCGTATCACAACCATCCCAACTACAGCTTCGTGCGCCATATGCTGATTCCGTTGTTCGGATTGATTGCCAATATCGTCTGCATGGCGTTCTACATCATCGGACCTTTCATGGGGTTCGGCACGGCAAAGGAGCCGCTGCTGGCGCTGGGAATTGCGCTAGTATGGGCCATCTATGGTGGCATCTACTTCTTACGCGCCAGCAAGCAGAAGGGCCGCACGACACTGGTGGGAGAGCGTGGAATGGGGGCAACCTCGTAACGCTACAGACAGAGGTTCGAGAGATCGGGCGGGCGCACCATGCCCGCCCGTTTTTTTCATAGGGACGTTGTTATTTGATGCTTGACGTCGAGTTTGCGCAACTTTCGGATTTCGGAAAATCCCGCGATCACAATGAGGACTACCTAGGGTACTGGACGCCCGAAACAGAGGAGCGGGCGCGCACGCATGGGTGGCTGTTCGCGCTGGCGGACGGGGTGGGCGGGCACGACGATGGCGAGGTGGCATCGCAGGGCGCCGTGGAGCATCTGACGAACGGCTTCCGGGACGCTCCCAAGGACGAGGCGCTGGGGGCGCTGTTGACGCGCCTGGTGAAGGCCGCCAACGTGTGCGTTTACGAAAAAGGCAAGCGCGCTAGCGTGGGCGGGACGAACATGGCGACGACGATGGTCGCGTGTGCGTTGCGCTACGATCGCGCGGCGGTGGCTCATGCAGGAGACTCGCGGTGTTATTTGATTCGCGAGGGGTGCGCCACGCTGCTGACGCGGGATCACACGGTCGCTAATGAACAATTGAAATTGGGGATTCTTTCCGCTAAGGAATTTGCCAGTTCGCCGAATCGTCACTTGCTGGTGCGGTCACTGGGCAACGACTTATTTTTGAATGTAGATCTGGCGGAGTTACAGGTATTGCCGGGGGACGTGCTGGCGATGTGCTCGGACGGGCTGCACAATTCGGTGGAGGGGTCTGAAATAGCGGCTCTGACGAGCCGGGGGGCCGATCTCGACCACGCCGCGCGCAGGCTAATCGAGCTTGCCAACGATCGGGACGGCAACGATAATATAAGTGTTTCGCTCATTCGCATTCGGGACGTGGAGCGGGTTGGCATGTACCGCGGGCGGCCTTACAAGCTGCGCTGACGGCGGCCACGGCCCCTGATCATGAAATCCATCCATCCCG